>JAZSMN010000219.1:0-3433 GCA_045535925.1 Eubacteriales bacterium | reverse complement strand
GGGAGCGTAAATTCTGTCATCGCCAACGGTGCCAAAGAGAGTGTTTGCCTTGAAGTAAACAACGTTGTCGGAGTAGAAGGCACCCTCAGCGGGGTTGTGGTTGTTTGCACGGTCGGTAGCCTTGTAAGCACCTGCGCCCATAGGAAGCTTAATGTTTCTGGGGGACTGAACAATATTCTTCATGAAGTCGAAGGAACCGTAGTCAACACCAAACTTGTTGTTTGCGATATCAACCTCGGTCTTTGCGCCCTCACCGTAGTAGTGCTGGGGAGCAACGGTAAATGCGAAGTTCCAATGTGCCTTGGGGTCAATGCCGTTGATGGTAATCTGGAGTACGTCGTACTCGCCCTCGTTCTTGGGAGTACCGTCCTCGTTATGCTCGTGAGCAATGGTGTAGTTGGTGCCGTTGATGGTAATGCTCTCGGTGGTAGTGTTGTGACCAAGAGAAACGATACCGCTAATGTGGTCGATAAGAAGCTCGCCACCCTCGCTTTCAAGCTGCTCGTGGAGGATAACTTCCTTAGCCTTGGAGGTGTACTCGTTAATAAGCTCCTGAGCGGTTGCCCAGCCCTGAAGAACATAGTGAAGCTGAGAACGAATCTTGTCCTCGTAAACATAGTTGATAGCCTGCTCCTTGGTGGATGCAGTGTACTGCTTCGTGAGAGTCTTGATCTTGGATCTATCAATCTTGTTGGTTATAGGATCTCTTTCGTATTCAACTGCAACATAGCCCTCGGAGAACATGAAGCAGAAGATCTCGTCCTCAAACTCGGGGTGACCCTCGTAAGGGCCGTCAATGTAAACACCCTGAGCTGCCTCATAGTCACGGGTAAGTTCTGCCTTAAACTTAGCAAGAGCATAGTCGTAGTCTGCCTTAAGAGCATCGGAGGTGATGGTGTCGTACTTGTCAGGTGTGGTAACCGCAGAGAGGTAACCGGAGGAGAGCTGGTGGTTGTTAATAGCCGCTACCATCTTGTCATAGGACACATCGTAGGTGGTGCTACCGCTGGAGGTAGTGCCCTGGCTCATAAATACGGTAATAAGCTCCATGATACGGGAGCTTGCTCTGTTTGCAGCATCCTCGCTCATGATTTCGTCCATAGAGTCATCGGTAGAGCCGAGCTGCTGGGTTCTGTAATCGATAAGGCCCTTGATATCTGTGGAGTAGATGGTGGAAGAACCTGTGTAAACAGGGTCAAGGTATACATAGAGGTTGAAGAGAACGTCTTCGATAGTGAGGGGGTGTCCGTCAGAGAACTTGATACCATTCTTGATGACAAATGTGTAGGTGGTTTCACCGGAAACAGAGTTGTCAATGTAGAAGTCCTTTGTGACAACAGCCTCGCCGTCACCGTATGCTACTTCGGTCTTTCCATTTACATAGGAAGAGGAGAGCATACCAATCTGTGTCATGCCGACGATAGTACCGTCAGCAGCAGAGGTCGAGAAGAAGGGGTTGAATAAACCGTCAAGGTTATCGGTCATAATAACCAGCGCTTCGGGAGTCGTTGTAACATCACCGCCACAGGATACCGCAGAGAACAGTACACCGAGGCAGAGAATTACAGCGAGAATCAAGCTGATAATTCTTTTCATTGTTTTTCTCCTTATATATTATATTTTTTTAACTAATAAATCAGTTGTTTTCATCCAGACCGTTTGCAACTATCGTAACCTCGTTGCCATCGGTAGTGATTTCGAGTTTTTGATAGGTGCCGTTTTCTTCCTTGGGAGCAACCTCACAGCTTACAAGCGAGAGGTCAAACTGTGATACATCGCCGTATCCACAAATAAGTCCCATGGAGTAGTCGTTGGAGAAGATGCAGCTAATTGCGGAGGAAACAAGCAACTTGCCACTTACGGTCAGCCCTGTGAGGGTTGCGCCATCAGCGATAGTGCCTGCGAGTAGGCCAATCGTTGCACCGGCAGATCTTGCACCCGCCTTGATGGTGAGAGTTGCGTTCTCGATAGCCAGGTCGGTTATAACTGCGGTGGAGCCAATTTTTCCAAACAGACCGTTGTTCATCTTACCGTTGTTTGTCTGTATAGCATTGATATTGGTGAGTTCGTGACCATTGCCGATAATCTTACCTACAAACTCACCGTGCATAACGCCGGCTGGCCATTCCTTGATATTGCTAAAGTCAAGGTCGGCAAGAATTTCATAGCAGCCTCTGATATTGAGGTGGTCAACAAACTGCTCTGCGGTGGAAATTTTGTACCAGTTGCCCTCGCGGAGGTCAACATAAATATTCTGTACGGGATTTTCAGACTGTGCGCTGTCCTCAATGAAGGTGCCCGAGTGGGTGAGTGTGTCACCAACAAGCATAGTGCCTTCTGCATCGAGGTAGGCTGCATCAAAGGTGTAGCCGTTTACAGCAGGGAAACTACGGTTATCGATACTGCCCTTATCGAGATTCCATACAGGCATATCGATTGTACTACTGACACGCAAGGGGTTGAATTTGTACTCGCCGATGCTCTGTCCGGTAGCTTTATTAATGAAATTAAAGGAAAACTCAGGAACCCAAGCTGCATAAAGCACAAGGGCGGGGGTGCTTGCCGAATATTCTTTGGTGGTGTCGATGGTCAACTTCTCGGTATCAAAGTACCACTTGGAAAGGTTGCCATTTTCATCCTTTTCATACCAGCCTGCAAGGAAGTAGCCACTCTTAGAGGGAGTAAAGTAATTACCCTTACCTCTAACAGGGTTCTCAGGTGCGATTAACATAAGACTTTTTGTGCTTCCGTTTCCTGGGAGCGAGCTGATATCATAGGTATCTGTAATGATATCAGTATTTGTGGAGAAGACTCCACCGTTAGCGTTGTATTGCACGCTAACGGTATAGCCCTCTTTGTCATACTCGTCGTAGGGAGTATTCGCACCGCTGCAGGAGGTTGCAAGCACTACGGTTAACAATAAAATTGCCGCAATAAGTAATGCTTTTAACCCTTTTTTCATATGGATTAGTCCTCTTTTCTCTCGGTGGAGTCGGTTTCGGTTTCGTTTGCTACTTCCTCGGTAGCAACCTCTTCGGTCACACCATCGGTGGTCTCGCCGTTCTTTTTCTTAAAGATGAAGAAGTACCAGTAAGCAAGTGCAGCGCCTGCAACAATAATTACCGCCTCAAGTATTACGAATACGACGAGCACAATCTTGCCAACATCGGTCTCGGAGGTGGGCTCCTCTACGATAGGCTCGTCGGGCTCGACAGGGGTATTAGTGTTCTTCAAGGCTGTAATTCTTTGCTCGGCGGTGAGCAGGTCGGAGTAGTTGTATACCAAAGCTTTCTGCTCGGTCTTTGCAATCATATTGTAAGCTGTTCTTGCAGCAATAACCAGAGCCTCGTCCTTAAGCTGTACAGGCTTGGGTATATTGTTGATAGCTTCGATTGCGTTAAGTGTGGTCTGGTCAGCAGCAACGCCGCCATCC
>JAZSMN010000227.1:0-3833 GCA_045535925.1 Eubacteriales bacterium | reverse complement strand
CAAGACGCATGGGGAGTTCTCTGTAAGAACGCTTTTTGTTAAGGAATACCTGATACTGGAAGGGGCAGGTCATAGGACGAAGTGCAAAGCACTCTTTTTTATAGTCCGCGGGGTCGCCCATAACAAACATGCCGTCAAGGTAGTGGTCCCAGTGACCGGAAATCTGGTAGAGCTCTCTCTTTGCCATAAGCGGAGTCTTGGTAAGCAGGTAGCCTCTCTTTTCCTCCACATCCTCGACCCATCTTTGCAGTCTTTGTACTGTTCTTGCACCCTTGGGAAGAAGGATAGGCAGACCCTGTCCGATGCTATCAACGGTGGTGAAGTATTCAAGCTCGCGGCCTATCTTGTTGTGGTCACGCTTGAGAGCCTCCTCCTGCATTGTTACATATGCGTTAAGCTCGTCCTTCGAGGGGAATGCGATGCCATATACTCTCTGGAGCATCTTGTTGTTCTGGTCGCCCTTGTAGTAAGCACCGGTGCACTGTGTGAGCTTAAATGCCTTAATCATACCTGTGGAGCGAAGGTGAGGACCTGCACAGAGGTCAACATATTCACCCTGACGATAGAAGGATATAACTGCACCCTCTTCAAGCTCCTCTATTCTCTCTAC
Organism: Eubacteriales bacterium; assembly: GCA_045535925.1. Lineage (GTDB taxonomy): Bacteria > Bacillota > Clostridia > Oscillospirales > CAG-272 > UBA1740. Next base: position 3,223 of record JAZSMN010000227.1, on the reverse strand, counting down.
CTTGTAGGGCTCGTCCAACTCGGTCATAAGCTTGATAGCCTCGTCCTTGGGAAGAGTAAATCTCTCGATAAGCAGGTTTTCCTTGACAATCTTCTTCATCTCACCTTCGATAGCCTTAAGTATATCGGGGGTGAAGGATATCTCACTGTCAAAGTCCTGGAAGAAGCCTGTGTCGGTAGCGGGACCAATAGTCTGCTTGGTCGAGGGGTAAAGGCGCTTTACAGCCTGTGCCATAATGTGAGCCGCGGTGTGACGGAAGATTCTCGCGCCCTCCTCGTCCTTGTAGGTGAGCAGGTATACATTAGCCTCGCCCTCAACGAGGTAGGAAAGCTCGTGAGCGACACCGTCAACGGTGCAAGCGAGAATTTCTCTTGAAATTATTTCGAGGGACTTTGCCGCCTCGTATACGGTTACAGGGGATTCGGACTCGAATACCTGACCGTTTTGGAATGTGATTTTTGCCATTGTTTTTCTCCTCTATATTATAGAAATTTTATAAACATATTTGTCGGTAAGCAGAATATAACAAGCAAGCTTTGGAGGAGTCGACAGCAACAAAAAAAGCCCCAACTCCAAAAGACACAAAAAGGTCTTCGGGGTGAGGACAAAACATCCGCACGGTTCCACCCGGCATTTTACTCATTAATATTAAATTGCATACCAAAAAGGGTATCGGTGGGTGGTACCACAAGGGACATCCTTCCTGCCTCTCAGCAAACGGCAGTTCTCTGTACTGGACGCGGTCCAAGTGACTTGTTCCACTAACAGAATATTAGCACAAATTTATATCTTTGTCAAGATAATAAAAAAATATTTTTATATAAGTATTCTAATGATTGACAAAGGTAAAAAAATCTGTTATACTAATCCCGAACAATGTATTAAATATGGAGGGCAATAAAATGCAGGAAACTAAAATTATTCTTAAAGATATCCAGTCGGTTAGAGATTTCGTTCAGCAGGTAATCCTTCTTGACTATGATGTTGACCTTGCACAGGGCAGATACATAGTAGATGCCAAGTCTATTATGGGTATATTTGCTCTTGACATTCTCTCTCCCGTGACCGTACAGGCTCATACGGGTGATGCCTCGGTATTCTTCGAGAGAATTAAGAACTATATCATCTAATCCTTTTGGAAAAAGGCTGTTACACAGCATAATAAAAGAGAAAACGAGAGAAGCGACAATTGTCCTTCTCTCGTTTTTGTATAAAAGCTTAGGTTTTAATCGGTTTTATAAGGCTATTAGTCTATACAAAAGCGGTCAAATCAAAAGCTTGTAGAAGTCGGATTTTGCCATCCCACGGTCTTTGGCCGCGGTTTTTATAGCATCCTTCCTGTCCATTCCCTGATTAATATAGAACTCTACGTGCTCCTTGGGAGTGAGACTGCACAGGGGATTTTCCTCGCTCTTTTCTTTGCCCCCACCCTCGACTACAAGGACATATTCGCCCCTTGGCTCTTTCTCTGTATATATCCTCACCGCCTCGGCGAGTGTACATCTTTCGGTCTGCTCGTTAAGCTTTGTCAGCTCGCGGCACAGGGCGATTTTTCTATCCTCGCCAAACACCGATAGCATATCGGCAAGAGTCTTTTGCAGCTTGTGGGGCGCCTCGTAGAAAATCATCGTCCTCTTTTCATATCGCAGAGCCTCAAGGCTCGACATTCTCTCGCCCTTATTGGCACTTAAAAAGCCCTCAAAGCAAAATCTTCCTGTGGGAAGTCCCGAGAGAGAAAGCGCACTAACCGCCGCACAGCACCCGGGTACTACCAGCACCTTGATACCCGCCTCGGCACAGTCACGCACTATATCCTCACCCGGGTCGCTAATTGCAGGCATTCCCGCATCGGTGATAAGGGCACAGGACTCGCCCGCGAGCAGCCTTGCGATTATTCTATCTCCGCTTTTTGCCTTGTTATGCTCGTAGTAGCTGACAAGCTCTTTATGTATACCAAAATGAGAAAGCAGGCGCACCGAGTTGCGCGTGTCCTCCGCGGCTACAAAGTCAACCTCGCCAAGGACCTTAATCGCTCTTTCTGACATATCGGCAAGGTTGCCTATTGGTGTCGCCACCAAATAGAGGACAGAGCCCTCGACCTTGTTTCTTTCGCTGTTTTCCATATATAAAAGTTGTCCTTTTGCTTAAATTTCTCGTTTTGTCAGATACTGTTTTTACTTGTCAAAATAGGGAGGAAATACCCCCTCTTTCATAATAAATTCCATATCCTCGCTGTACTCCTTGTGCCCCTCGTCGGTGTAGATGATAAGGGGGCGTGTGAGTTTTAAGCCACTTTTCCCACCCTTTTTCGCCTCAAGGAGCATCATCGAGGGGGCACTGTTTTTGTCAGCAAGTACAAATGTTATGCGCTTTGGCTCAAGCTGGTTTTCGCGTAGAGCCGCAATAAGGTCGCACATACGGTCAGGGCGATACACTACGAGGAAGGAGCCACCGTATTTGAGTAGCCTTTTTGCCGTGATGCAAAAGTCGTTTATCTCGCCAAACACCTCGTGCCTTGCGATATTCTTCTTGTCGCTCTCATTGCGCCTGCCGCTATCCGCCTTCATATAGGGAGGGTTGGAGTACACAATGTCGCACTCGCCTTCAGCGGAATATTCGCGGATATCTGTACATACGGTGGTAAGCCTGCCGCTAAGGTTATTTAGCTCTGCGTTTCGGCTGATAAGCTCCGCGTATTCGGGCTGGATTTCAAGGCATATGCACCTCTCTATCTTCTTCCTTGTTAAGAGAAGCATCGAGATAATGCCACTGCCACCACCAAGCTCTATGCCAAGCTTCTTTTTGCCCGAGCAGTAGCCGGCCAGGAGCAGGGCATCTGTACCAAAGGTAAGCCCCTCTTTGTTTTGAATTAGAGAGAGGTCGTCGTTTACATAGTCGAGCCTTTCCCCGTCTTTTAATATCATATATTTGTCCTTTTATTCCTCGGCACTGACTGAGAAATTTTGAGTAGATTTAATTGACCAAAGGGTTTGCCGCTCTATATCGATTAAATGAGAAAAAACCAACAAAGCAAAAGCAACAAACCGATATAAAAGGAAAAGGAACAGAACTGTCGTCTGCTCCTTTTACTGTCATGCTATAAGCAAGACGAGCTGTATAGCTTAAGAATAAATTATTCTTCAGCGGGTGCACCAACGGGGCAAGCATCTGCACAAGCGCCGCAGGAAATGCACTCTTCAGCGTTGATAACGTACTTGTCATC
>JAZSMN010000086.1:0-4187 GCA_045535925.1 Eubacteriales bacterium | reverse complement strand
CCGTCCTTCATAACATATTCCTTACCCTCGCTACGAAGAAGGCCCTTTTCCTTAACCTTGGTTCTATCGCCCTCACGGACAAGGTCATCGAAGGCTACAACCTCAGCACGAATAAATCCACGCTCGAAGTCGCTATGTATTTTACCGGCGGCTCCGGGCGCGTTTGTTCCCTTGGTTATGGTCCAAGCCCTTACCTCTTTAGGACCAGCGGTCAAGAAGCTGATGAGACCGAGCAAGGAGTAACCAGACTTGATAAGCTTGTCAAGACCGCTCTCCTCAATGCCAAGGTCCTCGAGGAAGGACATTTTTTCCTCGCCCTCAAGCTCGGCAAGCTCAGCCTCTATCTGGGCAGAAACAGCTATAATCTCGCTGTGCTCCTCGTCAGCGCGAGCCTTGAGCTTCTGGTAGCCCTCGTTTGACTCGTATTCGCCACCAACTTCACCCTCGGAGATATTGGCAACATAAATGATAGGCTTTAGGGTAAGAAGACGAGATTCATCGATCCAAGCAAGCTCCTCGGCATCAAGCTCTACGCTTCTTGCAGACTTGCCCTCTTCGAGCGCGGTCTTAACCTTTTCGAGAACCGCAAGCTTTTCAAGGAGCTTTTTGTCGCTCTTTGCCGCCTTTGTAGTTCTGTCAATCGCTCTTTCCACGATCTCAAGATCGGAGAGGATGAGCTCTATATCAATAGTTTCAACATCACGAATAGGATCGATAGAGCCCTCTACGTGGATAATGTCATTGTTTTCAAAGCATCTAACAACGTGAACAATTGCATCAACCTCACGAATATTGGCAAGGAACTTGTTTCCAAGACCTTCGCCCTTAGACGCCCCCTTTACAAGACCTGCGATATCAACAAACTCTATCACAGCGGGAGTGTATTTGTCGGGATTATACATTGATGCAAGCACGTCAAGGCGCTTGTCGGGGACAGGAACAATACCTACATTGGGGTCTATCGTGCAGAAGGGATAGTTCGCAGACTCAGCCCGTGCATTTGTAAGAGCGTTAAAAAGCGTGCTCTTTCCAACGTTTGGTAAACCTACTATACCAAGTTTCATTTTTTCCTCACAAAAATTTATTTTTAACTTAATAAGTATATCACAAAGATAGTATTTAATCAATACCTTTTATGATTTTTTTGCTTTGGAATAGCTTTTTTGGAATTTATAACATCTTAAAACTAAAAAGGACAAAATTGTTAATAATAAATATAAAAAAATTCATAAAAAGTTCTTGACTGGTGGGACAAATTAAGGTATAATAATTATGAACTTATTCAAGATTTTAACAAAGTTAACAATTGGAGGAAGTAAAAATGGATACCAAACTGCTTATTATTGACGACGATCCTAATATATGCGACATGATGCGACTCTATTTCCAGAACGAGGGCTACAAGGTTAAGACCGCGAATGACGGTATCGAGGGTATGGCTGCTTTCAAGCTCTTTAACCCTGATATGGTTCTTCTCGACCTTATGATGCCTAAAAAGGACGGATGGCAGGTATGCCGCGAAATTCGCGAGATTTCCAGCAAGCCTGTGATTATCATCACCGCAAAGGGCGAGGTTTTTGACAAGGTATTATGCCTTGAGCTTGGCGCAGATGACTTTATCGTGAAGCCCTTCGACCTCAAGGAGATTTCCGCAAGAATCAAGGCGGTTCTTCGTCGCTACAATGCACACTCCGGTGCAAATGACGAGGAGGTCGTAAGATTTGAGAATATTGAAATCAGCCTGCAGAAATACGAGCTTAAGCTCGCTGGTAAGGCTATTGACATTCCCCCCAAGGAGCTGGAGCTTCTCTATTTCCTCGCTTCCAACTGTGGCAGAGTGTTTACAAGAGATCAGCTTCTTGACAAGGTATGGGGCTTTGACTATCTCGGCGACTCAAGAACCGTTGACGTACACGTAAAGAGACTTCGTGAAAAGCTCGAGGGCATCTCTGACAAATGGGCGCTCAAAACCGTCTGGGGCGTCGGATACAAATTCGACTTGCTTTAATATTCAAAAAAGGGTTGCAAAAGCAACCCTTTTTCTTTTTTATTCTATTATATATTAAATGTAAGCTGGGCAATGTTGTTGCCTGTGGACGGGATGGCGTTTTTGCGGCACTTGGTTGCGTCCTCGCCCACGTCGTCAATGCGGTCGGTAACCAGGTCAACCTTGACACCGCGTTTGGGAAGCTGCATTACCTGGACACCAGAGGCTGTTCTGGTAGCCTTTACGGGGATAATGCTGGACTTGATAAGCATTGCCCTACCCGCATCGCTACGGATAAATATAGGCTTTGGCTCCTTGCCCTCGTAAATTGCGCCAACAAGCACCGAGTCGGTGGAATATGCGCCGGATATCTTCTTACGCCTGGATTTGGACTCATATGCGGACATATTTACGCGGACACCCTTACCATTCTCGAAGATGTAGACCATATGGTGATCCTTGTTAAATTCGTAGATCATCTTACATCCTACAACGTGCTCGTCATCCTCCATAGATAGCTTGGTGGGTATATAGTCACCCATCTGGCTGGGCTTACAGAGTTCGAAGTCGGCAACTCTCGCGCGGTATATCTGTCCCTTGTCGGTGAAGAAGAGGACGTCGCCACGGTTGTCTGTATCCTCGGTGTAAATGATAAAGTCGCCCTCTTTGAGCTTGTGCTCCTCGCCGGAGCGCATACCCTGTACAGAAATCTTCTTGAAATAGCCGCCGCGGGTACACACAAGACGGCAATTGTAGTTTTCGAAAAAGATATCCTTGTCAGGTACGGCAACAGCCTGTTTTTCCACAATCTCGGTCTTACGAGGCTTGCCATACTTCTTCTGTATCTGCTTGAGCTGGGAGATTATGAGGTTTTTGAGCTTCAACTCATCGTCGAGTATTCCCTGCTTCTCTGCAATATCCTGCTCGAGCGCTTCGATTTCCATAATTCTGTTATGGATATATTCGCGGTTTATATTACGAAGCTTTATCTCCGAGATATACTCTGCCTGGCGCTCGGTAAGATCGAAGGCACTCATAAGGTTTGGAACAACGTCGCACTCCTTGGCAGTATGTCTAATAATCTTAATAACCTCGTCGATATACTTAAGAATCTGGGCAAGACCGCGAAGAAGCTCCAGCTTGTCCTTCATCTTCTTAAGCTCGAAGGTGATTTCCCTTGTTAAGCAAAGCGATCTAAACCTTATCCACTCCTTGATTATCTCTCTAATGCCAAGGAGCATAGGTCTGCCGTCGATAAGGACATTAAAGTTACAGTCGAAGGTGTTGGTAAGCTCGGTAGCCATGAACAGCTTTTGCATAACCAGCTCGGGGTCTGCGTCCTTTTTAAGCTCGACAACTATGCGGAAGCCCTTAAGGTCGGTGGCATCACGGACAAGAGTCACCTCTTTGAGCTTGCCGTTTCTAACCATATCGTTTGCCTTTTTAATAATAGCCTCGGAGCAAGAGGTATAGGGGATTTCTATAATATCGATATTGTTAGACTTCTTGTCATAGACATACTTGGCACGAAGGGTGACACTGCCAAGACCTGTTTCGTAAATCTTGCGTATCTTCTCCTCCTCATAGACAAGCTGACCGCCACCCGGGAAATCTGGGGCTTTGATAAGCTCCATAATACGCTCTATTGTAATCTTGGGATTTTTGAGCACGGCAATTGTACCGTCACAAATCTCTGATAGGTTAAAGGAACAGATAGAGCAAGCCATACCAACGGCAATACCCAGGTTTGTAGAAACGAGGATATTGGGGAATGTGGTGGGCAAGAGTGTCGGCTCTTTCATCGTGTTGTCATAGTTTGGCACAAAGTCTACGGCATCCTTGTCTATACCGCTAAAAAGCTCGGTGCAAAAACTGTCAAGCTTTGCTTCGGTGTAACGAGAAGCTGCATATGCCATATCGCGAGAATAGTGCTTACCAAAAGAGCCCTTGGAGTCAATGAAGGGGTGAAGAAGTGCCTCGTGGTCACGGGTAAGTCTTACCATAGTTTCGTAGATAGAGGCGTCACCGTGGGGGTTAAGACGCATTGTCTGACCAACGATATTGGCACTCTTTGTCTTCTGCCCTGTCATAAGTCCCATATTATACATAGTATACAGGAGTTTTCTATGCGAGGGCTTAAATCCATCTATCTCGGGCAAGGCGCGAGAAATAATAACACTCATCGCATAAGGCATATAGT
>JAZSMN010000206.1:0-4173 GCA_045535925.1 Eubacteriales bacterium | reverse complement strand
GGGTATTTTTACAAATGTATTGGTTGAAAATCTATTGAATTATACTTTTTACTATCGGCAAAATATCTCTCTAAAATAACACAAAAATCTCATGATATTTTGCCGATAGTTTTATATTTTTTATAAGGGAAATTCCCTGCATTATTCTCTACGCAGTATTTTGCATTGATTTACCTTTTGTTGCCTCTAACATATTTTCAATAAAAATCCCGTAACCACGCACGCACAGGCTTAAACTAAACTTGGACCTTTGTTAGCGTGCTATCCATTCCACGCGATTTGGAGCCTTAATCCAAATCGATTTGCAAGCAAATTACCGTGGAATGACGAGCTTTACCTCGGGTTACGCCGCCTTCGGCAGCATCTCGGCACCAGATGCCGAGAGCATATTCTCAATGAATATGCCGTACCCCTCGGTGGGGTCTGCTATCATAACGTGCGTCACGGCGCCGATAAGCTTGCCGTCTTGGATAATAGGCGAGCCTGACATGCCCTTTACTATCCCACCTGTTATCGCGAGCAGGGTAGGGTCTGTTACCTTGATTTTGAAGCACTTTGTGCCGTTTTCATCGCGCTTGATCTCGTATATTTGTACCTTGTATCTTGCGGTCTTTCCGTTACGAACTGTGGAGATAATCTCGGCCTCGCCGTTATGCACATCCTCTTTTTGTCCTATGCCTACCTCTATATAACCCTGTGGAATTTGCTCCAGCTTGCCAAATATTCCCACCGAAGTGTTAGCATAAATCTCGCCGTAAACCCTATCAGTCAATATCCCTGTAAGCTCTCCGGGCTTGCCCGACTCGCCCTTTTGAATGCCACCGAGTATCACCCCCGTGACCTCGCCGCCAGACGCATCTACCAAAAGGCCGCTATCCTTGTCGGTTATCCCGTGCCCAAGCCCGCCAAAGCACCCGGTTTCAGGGTCGATATAGGTTATTGTGCCTATGCCCGCCGAGGTGTCCTTTAAAGCTATACCAAGTCGGTATTCGCCGTCCTCAAGGGTAGGTGTTACCGTGCAGGATATTTTGTTCTGCCCGCGCCCAAGTAAAAGCCTTACCGACGAGTTTTTTGATACCGCAACATGGTCTTTTATTTCTTCTACTGTTTTTAACTTACATCCATCTACTTCAAGTATTATGTCGCCCACCTTTACCGATGGTGTATTCGACTGTACCACACTTGGAAAACTTTGCACTATCCTCGCACCAAACACTGTCCCCGAAGGAATCAAAACCGTACCAGTTGTTTTTTCATCCTCTCTCTTTCCAAAGAACAACTCCCAAAACCTGCCCGACACGGTGACATCGCCCGACACCTGTTCTGCCTCGTCACAGGACCCTGTGGCGAATGCGGTAGAAGCTGTATTTGTAAAAAGAATAATAACCGACAGTAGTAGAGAGATAGCTACCGATATTTTGTTCCTTTTCATTATTCGGCCCCTCTTCGTTTTTTACATCTTCCTCTCGAAAATGCTCGAATTTAATTTGACTCGATTTTGCCCTTTGTATTAGTAACAATTTTAGGAAGAGACGCCCCGTGTTAAATAAAAAAGCATTTTTGACAAAATGAGTCAAAAATGCTTTTCTTAAATGTAAACTATTCTTTGCGTTTCCAAATACGTAGTATCGAGTGATACAGGTCGGATTTGATAGTAGAGTATACGGGACGATACAGCGAGTAGGTGGTGTGCGTGCACACTTTCGCACGGAAAATAAGCCTCTCATCCTCCATAGTCATCTCAAAGCCCGAATATTCTGCGGCTATGGCTATATCTACCATATTTCGTGGAATTGGCAATTCAAAATTAAAGGTGATGGTGATTGTATAGTAGTCGCCAATCTCTACATTCAGGTGTGGCACCTCAAGGGGCTCCAGGTCCTTTAATAGGTGGCCGATTACATAACCAAAATGCGGCAGCGAGACCAAAATATACCCATAGTCAAGTCCGATTTTAGAAATGTTTACCCTATATTTGCAATGCTCCTCGAAAAATGATTTTAATGCATCGGTAAAGGGCGCGACATCACATTTGGTCCTTTTCTCCTTTATCGGCAGATCAGGCATATTGTACTTTTGATTTTCAAAGTACGGCTCTTCGTCGCGCTCAAATGGGTTAAAATAATATCCTTTATACATACTTACTCCATGGAAATAGTCGAGTAGTCAAGGTCTATAAGGAAATCGCTCTTTATTATTTCTTCCTCGAGTTCGTTCTTCATATTTTCAAGGGTAGCACCTACACCATCTCGCAGGAAGATATAAGCGATATCCGAGTAATTCTTTTCGAGGTGCTCCGCGCTCTTTTCGCCTCTATACATTATATAGTAGCGCATTCCCTGACCATCGTGGATTGGCACAACGTCACTAACCTCTCCAACCTCAAGGCTAAAGGCCTCCTCTACCATACCGGCATAGAAAGCGCCGTCAAGATTGTTCTTGGCTATTATGACACCCTGTACACCGTCGGTGGCGCCAATAGGTCCACGGCCCATTATCATGTCACTAACAGCACTTTCGCCTTTTTTGGCCGCCTCTTTTAGGTCGGCAGCCAGCTTCTCGGCTCTTGCAAGGGGATAGAGGTCGATTGCCTCGGATATATATGTGCGCAAAACTCTTACACAAGCATCGCTAAAGTAGTATTTTTCTATATCCTCTTTGGTATACGTCATACTACCTACGGTGATTTGACCATCAATGTCGTCGGCAGAATATGTGCCTATAAAATGGTCGTCAATAGCCTCTATCGCAATAGCATATCTGTACATCAAAACGTGGGTAGAGTAGTTGTGGTTTAGGGTCTTAAGATAGGCAAGGTATGCGTCATAGTCGCCATTATAACCGATAAAGGACTCGCCCGCATAGCTGCCACCGTCCACACTAATGCGTATAAACTCGTTTATCTGGTTTTCCACATCCTGGGAATAGAGGTCAAAGCCTATCCCTTCACAAACAGCAAAGGCAGAGTAAATATCTAAAATCAAAGAGGTGATATGCTCGTGTATCGCAGAGATATACTCATCCTTGTTTTCTCCGGTCCAGACCGAGTTATCGCCACCGTCAAACTCTCCTTTAAAGTTTAAGAACAGCGCCCTATAGAGTTCATACTTTACCTCGTAGGATTTATCTCCCGCCGTAAGAGTCATGACCGTTGTTGCCTCGGTTTCGGTGCTCTCTACCGGAGGGTATGCTTTATATGAACAGCCCACAAGCGATATGATGCAGGCTATCAGGATAAACAATGCGATTATTTTTTTCATAGAGTTTGCCTCGTAAAAAATATTATTATCAATAATTTTATCAAATATTTATTAAAAAATCAAGACCTCGTCAATACTAAAGCGAAAAAGACAAAAAAATATCCAAAAATCGTTGCATTCGCGGATAAAATGTGCTAAAATCAAATGAAGAAAGCGAGGTAGCTATGGAAGATAATTATACCGTTAGTATGGGTAAAATAATTGGCGAGTTTGGACTCGAAACACTTTATTTGCCCGACCAGCCTGAAAATATTTTAGTTAATTGTGATCGTGTAAACCGTCCTGGCCTTCAAATGGTGGGCTTCTATGACCACTACGAACAGGCAAGACTTCAGATTATAGGAAAGGTGGAGCACCTCTTCCTCTCCCAGCTTGACCGCGAGGAGCGTTCGCGCAGACTTGCCGACTTTTTCCGTTCTTCTCCTGTCGGTGTTATAATCACAACCTCGATAGAGATGGGTACCGAAGTTGTCGAGCTTGCACAAAAGTACCGTGTGCCTCTTCTTCGTACCTCTCGTAGGACCTCCGACTTTATGGCGGCCCTCATCGCCTTTCTCAATGTTGAGCTCGGCCCCCGTATCACAAGACACGGTGTTCTTGTCGAGGTATATGGTGAGGGTGTGCTTTTGCTTGGCGACTCCGGAGTAGGTAAGAGCGAAACCGCCATAGAGCTACTGAAGCGCGGCCACCGCCTTATCGCCGACGACTCTGTGGAAGTCAAGCGCATAGGCCGGGATGAGCTGGTGGGCTCAGCGCCGGAGATGATACGCTATTACATGGAGCTGCGCGGCATCGGCATCATCAATGTGCGCCATCTCTACGGCGTCGGTTCCGTCAAGCCCTTCGGCCACATAGACATGGTGGTGGAGATGGAGCCCTGGGAGGACGGCAAGGCCTACGACCGTCTGGGCCT
>JAZSMN010000087.1:0-5802 GCA_045535925.1 Eubacteriales bacterium | reverse complement strand
GTACGGGTCACCAAGGCAAAAAAACACCACCCGAGTTCGGGTGGTGTTTTCTTGGTGACTCGTACGGGAATCGAACCCATGTTACAGCCGTGAAAGGGCCGTGTCTTAACCGCTTGACCAACGAGCCGAGATTTGGTAGCGGATGTCGGATTTGAACCAACGACCTGCCGGGTATGAACCGGACGCTCTGGCCAACTGAGCTAATCCGCCATAGGGGTTTTGCTAAATCTCGCTTGAGTATTATATCACAATGAAATTTAAATGTCAATACATTTTTGAAAAAAAGTTTCGCCAATTCTAAGAGGCTACAAGGGGTGGAAAAAGCCTCGCACTCCTTGACAAATAGGGGCGCGGATAGTATAATTGTTTTAGAGTTTTGTGTTTGCATTTGCCGCTTTTATGACAGCGACAGAATTTGTATAAGGGGTAAAAAATGAAAGAAAAAGCTATAAATACCACCCTCAGTATATTGTATGGCATCGCCATTGCCGTGTTAATTATCACATTTTCCATAGGTCTGCCCATATATGCAAGACAGTTTTACTATTGGCACATAGACGGTCTTGATATGGTGGAGAGGACGGGCTATGACTACGGGACTATCAAGGATGCCTACGACGAGGTGCTCGATTACCTGACAATACCGGGCAAGGAGTTTGGCACAGGCGAGCTTCTCTATTCCGAGGAGGGGGCGAGCCATTTTGCCGACTGCAAGGTTCTCTTTGACCTGAATGCCCAGGCCTTCCTTGTTGCGATTTGGGTCTTGGCCGTGATTATAATACTAAAGAACAAGGGGCTTGTCAGCATCCTTAAACCCCGTGGCTTTGGTGTGGAATTTTGGGCAGGTGTGGGCACACTTGGTTTCTTCGGAGCGGTGGCGTTGCTCGCCTCGCTGGACTTTGACACCGCCTTTGTGGTATTCCACAGTATCTTCTTCCCTGGCAAGGACAACTGGCTGTTTAACCCTCACACCGACCAAATCATCAGGGTAATGCCCCAAGAGTTCTTTATGAACTGCGCGATTTTAATTGTTTCTTCTATTATCATACTCTGCTTGGCTATGATAGTCATAGGTGTGGTGGGCAGGATTAGAAACAAACCCGAAGAAACAAAAGAATAAAACAAATAGAAATCCTCCCCAGGCAAGACACCTGGGGAGGATTTTTGTGGGTTAAAAAATAAAATAGACCAAAAATTAAGGCTATCCTATTAACCCAACCATATAAAACTTAATGAAAACTTACCTTATATAATTAGTATAAATCTTCTTCTCGGTGGTGGGCATAGGGATAGACTCCTTTGCCATTTTTATCGCCCTGATTAAGAATGCCATATTTCTACCGAGGTAGCGCATAGTTTGCATTCCTTCCTCGTCGGCCCTTGCTTCATCCGCATTTTTGCCGTGGACCTGATTCCAGTAGTTTGCGCTAACAACAGGCATACCTGAAACGGTGAAATACTTGTTTAACACATCAAAGGCTGCGGTACAGCCACCTCGTCTTGCCGCAACCACAGATGCTCCCACCTTCATAGACTTGTCGAACCTTGAAGAATAGAAGAGGCGGTCAAGAATTGCCAAAAACTGTCCGTTGGGCGCCGCATAGAAAACGGGGGATGCGATGACAATGCCGTCGCACAGGCGCAGCTTTTCTGCCAAAATATTTACCTCATCATCAATAGCGCACCTCTTAAGCCTTCCACACTCGTAGCACTCCTGACAGCCGGGCAGGTTAAGGCCGCCAAGGGTGACAATCTCGGTTTCTATCCCCTCGCTGGCAAGTGTTTCGGCAAGGGTCTGTATCGCCGTACCTGTTGTGCCGTTTTCTCTTGTACTACCGTTTAATATCAAGACCTTGCCAAAGGTGGTCTGTGCTTCTGTGTTCATACTATTCTCCTCAAATAAGCTTTTTACTATATTATATAACAAAGGGAGGAAAAATGCAACCACCCTTTTATAGATGCCGACAAAAATAGGGTAGGGCTGCACCCGTGTTAAATTATTTCATAGAATCTCGGTTTAATGCAAACAACTATTTACATAAATATGGCTCGTTGTGGGCGGCGGGGCGCTGCGGCGCGGTGTTTGTCCCGCGGGGCGCGCGCAAATATTTGCACAAAAACAAATAGGCACTTGCACAAGGGAAAAAAATATGCTATACTTAATTAGGTAAGTTTACTCTATATGTACATAGAGAAAGGAACAAGTTATGTCTTTTGACACAGAAAACAAGAGTTTTATCAGTTTGCTCTATCCCACCGAACAGAGCCAGCTGTTTCATGGGGCGAGGGAGAATATCCCGGGTATAAGCGAGAGAGTATGCGAGGAGCTTGGTCTATACGAGATTTTTGATATTAAAAACTCGTCTCTTTGCGACTTCTTCACCTCTGACGAGGAGGTTATCCTCTACCGCCAGAGCGCTATGCGCGACATCCTTAATATACCCGAGCTCCTTTCTACCTTGTCAAAGGTGCATCCCATTCTTGACGATATCAGGGAGCTGCGCCGTCTTGACAATGAGTCGGTGACAAGCGCGGATTCCTATCTATATTCCATCACCGAAATCGAGCTTTATGTCTCCTGCCTTGACACCCTGCGCGAGGGCTTTTCCGGTGTGCGCTCCTCGGTTAAGAGCGAGGCGTTTTCCCGCCTTTGTGACTTTGTATATGAGCTTACCGAGAGCGAGTATTACAAGGAGCTAAACCAAAAGCTCTCTGCCCTTGCCGACCGCGTTCACGAGGTCAAGAGCATCACCATCGGCGTAAACCTTGACAGAGAGATGCGCCCCGAGTCTGCCGCGGTTATATCGGTAAACTCCGAGAAATTCAAGTCGGGCAAGATTCTTGACAAGATACTTCGCCTCTCCTTCAAAAACGATGCCTTTACCACGATAGCACCCCTCTCTCCCCTTGGAAAGGGACAGAGCGAGAACAAGCAGGAGGCGCTCAATGGCGCGTTCTATTCGGCTATCGAGGAGGTGTTCCGCTCTTCCGTCAAGGGGTGGAGAAATATTGTCGCAGACTATGTTATCGAGAACACCGATTTCCTTCTCAAGCTTCTTCCCGAGATAGAGTTTATCTCCTGCGCGGCAGAGCTTCTCTCGAGGCTCTCTACAAGAGAGGGCTGTGGCATAGTCTACCCCGAGATTGCCCCGGGTGAGGAGAAGGCCTTTGTAGCAAAGGGACTTTACAACCCCAGGGTCGCCCTCGCGATTGATGACGATATTGTAGCAAATGACTTTGCCTTTGACGACCAGGCGCGCATATATGTCCTGACAGGCCCCAACCGTGGAGGCAAGTCGGTTATCACGGTGGCAGTAGGAGGAGCGCAGGCTATGTTCCAGCTAGGTCTTCCTGTCGCGGCAGAGAGCGCCCGTATGTCCGTGGTTAGTGGCATTTTCACCCACTTTCCCGAGGGTGCCGACGATACAATTGACAAGGGTAGGCTCGGCGAGGAGTGCGCAAGACTTCGGGAGATTTTCGATGCCACCGACGGTGACAGTATGATTTTGCTTGACGAGTCGCTTTCGTCCACCGGTGCTTACGAGGCATCCTACATAGCCTCGGAGATTCTCACCGCCTTTGCGGTTATGAGATGTAGGGGTATATTCTCGACCCACCTGCACGAGCTGGCATCAAGTGTACCCGAGATAAACGCCCGCTCGGTAGAAAATGGCGGTGTAAGAATAGACACCCTTGTGGCGGGAATAGAGGAGGGAAAGCGCTCCTTCAAGATACACAGAATGCGTCCGGACGGCAAATCCTACGCGAGGGATATCGCCGACAAGTATGGACTTTCCTTTGAAAACCTTATGGGAGGAGCCAAGGAGAACAAATGAGTATTGTAATTGGTATTGATGTGGGTGGTAGCACCACCAAAATAGTAGGCTTTCGCACTGACGAGAGCGGCACTCATCTTATAGAGCCCCAGTTTGTCAGGGCGAACGACCCCCTTACCGCGACCTACGGCGCCTTTGGTAAGTTCACCGACGAAAATGGCATAGCCATCTCCGAGATTGACAAGGTGCTTATGACCGGTGTGGGCGCGTCCTATGTGAAGAAGAACCTCTATGGTATAGACTGCATAAGAGTGCCTGAGTTTGACTGTATAGGCAAGGGCGGACTTTACCTCTCCGGTCTTGACTCGGCCCTCGTTGTGAGCATGGGCACAGGTACGGCCCTCGTCCACGCCACCAAGGGCAAAGAGATGAAGTACCTTGGCGGTACAGGTGTGGGCGGCGGTACTCTCGTCGGACTTTCAAAGCTCCTGACAGGTGCCGAGGGCATCGACCATATTGTAGAGTATGCAAACGGCGGCAGCCTTGCCAACATCGACTTAAGGATAAAGGATATCGCCTCTCCCGATAGGAGCAGCTCCTTGCCCCCGGATATGACCGCGGCAAACTTTGGCAACGTGTCGGACGTGGCGAGCAAGGATGACATAGCCCTCGGTATTATGAATATGGTATACGAGACCGTGGGTATGGTGTCGGTCTTTGCATCCCGCCATTGTGGTGTGCGCGACATTGTACTTACAGGCAATCTGACAAGGCTTGCATATTGCCGCGACAAGTTTGGGGAATTTAACACAATGGGCTATGGCGTAAACTTCACCATTCCCAATTTGGCACAGTTCTCGACCGTTATCGGTTGCGCCCTTGGCGGTCTATAAAACAAGGCGAGATTAGTATTACAAAATAAAACAAAGCGAGGTAAACTTGTGAATATTTTACGGTTCATTATCCCTAAAAGCTTGGTAGAATACATTGAGATGGATAGCACTGTAAGACAAGGACTCGAAAAAATGAAATATCATCGCTATGTTGCCATACCTGTCCTCGACAGTGAGGGAGTGTATATTGGCACATTGCGAAACGACGACATATACAAATACCTTTTCGAAAACAGAAGCTCGAATTATGCTATGGCACAGAAGACATCGGTTATGCAGGTCCTCGATGTGGATTATCTGAAGCCGCTTTTACATAGTGCCGGCTTTGAGGAGCTGTTTGACAGGGTAAAGGAGCACAACTTTGTGCCTGTGGTAGACGATAGGGGTTGCTTCATCGGGCTTATTTTGAGGCGCGATGTGATGAACTACCTCTGGGGCTTTTACAAGGAGCACGAGGAGTAAAGGAGGACGGCAGTGACCGATAATAATGGAATAATATTAGAGCCTGTATCGGTATGCCCGAATGCCGACTCTAAAGAAGAGAGCGCGGGGGAGTTCTTCGAGCGCAAGCTCTCGGCAGACACCCCTATTGTGGGCACACACCCCTCGCAGAAAGAGGAGCAGGCCACACTTACCGAGGTGGGCGAGCCTACCTGTGAAGCCGAGGAAGAGAAGGAGCCCGAGTATGACTTTGGCATCCTTGGTGCGGTAAAGACCACCACGCGCAGCGACCGTATAAGAGAGACCAGACTTCGCACCGAAATGGCTCGCGAGAGCGAGAGACTTGAGGCTCTGCGCAGAGAAAACGAGGAGAATGCCAGAAAAGAGCGCGAGGAAGCCGAGAGAATGCAAAAGGCTCTAGGTGACCTGTCTCTATCTATCCCGATGCCCGAGAGCAAAGAAGAAATTATCGGCGAAGCGGACACAGAGGGAGAGGGAGATTTTCCCTTTAGATGGGACTATGACCCCTCGACGTTTACCCCAAGTACCGATGTAACAGGTGAAGACCAAACCACAAAGACCATTGCCGGCGAAGGTCAAACTACAAAAACAGATATAACCGGCGCCGACCAAACCACCACAGGCGACGGCACTCTCGAGGGCGAGACAACCACGGAAAACAAAAAAGAGGA
>JAZSMN010000050.1:0-7326 GCA_045535925.1 Eubacteriales bacterium | reverse complement strand
ACACCTATCGAGGACGCACCACCTATGCCACCGAAGAATGCCATAGGCACGGAAATAACCAGGGCGCAAGGACATGAAACAACCAAGAATGACAGCGCCCTATAAAGTGCCTCGGTAAATTCTAACCAACCAAAGAGGCTGGGGACAAGGGCCATAATCAGGGCAAGAATAGTCACGACAGGGGTATAAATACGCGAAAATGCTGTGATAAAGGACTCCTCGCGAGACTTTCGCTCGGTGGCATTCTCCACAAGCTCGAGTATCCTTTGGGCGGCGGACTCGTCTGCTACGGCGGTAGCCCTCGCTGTAATAACACCACCAATAACCACAACACCACTGCTGACACTATCACCAACCTTTATCGAAACGGGGAGCGACTCTCCCGTGAGCATCGAGGTATCAATGTCGCAAGCGCCATCGATAACAACACAGTCGACAGGCACGCGCTCGCCCGAGCGAATGATAATTGTCTGTCCGACCTCAACATCCGTTGCATCCACCTCTTCCTCGATACCGTCTGTAAGAAGGTTTGCCGTATCCGGGCAAATATCCATAAGCGACTTTATCGACTTACGCGAGCGCTTTAGCGCCAGGTGCATAAACCACTCGCCGACCAGGTAGAAGAGCATTACGGCAACGCCCTCCTCGGCCTCTCCAATAGCGATAGCGCCCACAGAAGCCACACTCATCAAGAACTTTTCGTCCAAGAAGTCACGCCTCAAAATGCCGCGCACGGCGTCGATAAACACCGACAGGCCAGAAACCAAGAGGGCGGGAATAAATAGGCAAAGTGCAATGGTGGTAAATCCAAGATGCTCTAAAATGAGCCCCGGGACAAAGAGGCACAAGCCGATTATAATCTTAAGAGGCTCGTTTTTTAGAAGCTTCCTCATTTAGCTATCTCCACATCCGGGGAAAATGCGCGGGCAGAGGAACGAGCAAGAGACAATACCTCAGCCTCGGCAAGGGGGCTTTCTATGGTGAGCTTTTCTGCTATAAAGTTAATTTTAGCACTATCGATGCCCTCGTTTTTGGCAATCATATCCGCAAGCTTTGCCGCACAGCCAGGGCAATCGAGACCTGTAATTTCAAATCTAAATTTCATGTTTTTTCTCCTTTTGGCGAACCATAATGTTTATTTTGTTATATTTTTCGGTGTTTTGTAGTCACCAAACCTGTATATTATTCAGTCCTCTTTTATATGCTCGAGGGCCTTTTCTATAATATCCCTAACGTGCTCGTCGGCAAGCGAGTAGAATACATTCTTGCCACTCTTGACATAGCGGACAAGGTCGGCCTGGCGAAGAATCTTTAGCTGGTGGGATACGGCAGACTTGGTCATTCCAAGCGCCTTTGCTATATCGCACACACAGAGCTGCCCCTCACCAAGGACAAAGAGTATGCCCATCCTGGTAGAGTCACCGAGTATCTTGAAGAAATCCGACAGGTCGTATAGCGACATAATATCAGGCATCGCCTCAATACTCTTCTCTATTCTTTCCTCGTGCAGCTCTTCCCCTGTGCATACAGGTGCTTCTATTTTGCTCATGCTTCCCTCCTTTGCATTCTTATCCTAATTACCAAACACAAAGGGCTCCTAAAGTTTTCTGCATCCTTTGTGTTTTAGTAGCTTTTCGCGCCTAACAGTTGAACGGTTATTCAACCGTTATGTTTATTATACACCTATTTGCTACTTTTGTCAATAGAATTTAAAAGAAAAGGCCTCCCGTCGGGAGGCTTTCACTTGTTTTATTATTATAGTTTAATCCGCTTGTGTGCGGAGCTTTTGGCTGCTTATTGTTCCTTATTTTGTTCCTTAGCTTTAGGCTTAAACAGGCTTTTAAGCTTACGATATATGCGCCCAAGGAAGCGACGGGTGTGGTAGAGGACAAATCTAATAGGATATATGAAATTCCAAAAACGAGAATAGGCCATATAGGATTTGTCGGTGCATTTTTGCCTCTTGCCCTTGCGGTTAAACTCCACGAGGACCCCTATAACCATATCCTTGGGTATATGCTCTATCGCATAGGTGTTGTCGCCACGAATGAGATACTCGTCCTCGAGGACCTTTATCACTCGGTGCAATATGTACTTGCCTGAAGGCAAGCGGTATAGGGCGACATCATATTTTTTTAATTCTTTTGTGGGCTTTGCGATAATAACCACGTCGCGGCGAGTTCTAAACAGCGGCTCCATACTAACACCGCTGGTGGTGGAGGCATACACTCCACTATCGGCAAGCTCGTCCTCGATAAGCGTGGACCTCGAATGCTCAATCATCTACAAGTCCACCCGATATAAGAGTAGAAACAAAGTTTTTGATATCTCTTTCGGCAATCTCGCGCTCTACCTCGTACTCGGCAAGCAGGCACTCCACAAGCTCTTCCTCGGTAAGCGACTGCTCGGAAATCTTGTTCCAAAGGAATGCGCCTGTGCTATTTAACTTTATAAGTGCGTGAAAGCTGTTTGCAAGCTCTCCTACCGCAACGGCAAGCCAGCTGTCGCCGACCTGTTCAAGTATAAATCCACTTTTTATCTTCATAATTATACCTCAAATAATTTAGTATTTATATTTTAACATAAACAAAGCATTTTTGCAATAACTGTGCGAGATTTATTTTCGCCACAGTTTCCTTTTCTCAAACCGTGATATATAGAGCGCTCCCCTGCATAAACTGTTAGTATAGGAGGAAGGAATATGTATATACATAACTCAAAGGAGCAAACATTACTCGACATAGCACAGGAATATGACGTAAACCCCATGATTCTTATGGGAATAAACCAAACAGAGTTAAATCAACCCCTCGCCGAGGGGCAGGAAATACTGGTGCTCACGCCCACAAGAACAGTAAATGTAAAAAGGGGCGAGACACTCGAAGAGATAGGTCACCGATTTGACCAGGATACGGACCGAATAATAGCCGCCAACCCTATCCTGGGCGGAAGAAGTAAAATTTATGAGGGGCAGCTGCTCGCGATAAAATACGATGCACCCATTTATGGTGTGGCGGTGCGAAACGGATATATGTATGCCGCCTGTCCCCTCTCTACACTTAAAGAGAGGATATATTACCTCGACATACTCACCCTTTGCCAGGCGGTGTGGCGAAACGGCAAGCTGTACTCACTGTTTGATGACAAAATGCCGCTGAAGTTTGCAAAATCAAAGGGAAAACAATGCTTCCTTCGGGTATATCTCACCGAGTCACCAAGTGCAGAAGAGACAGTGGGACTTATAAACTCCATATCAATTATAACCACAGCATCCGGTTATGACGGTGTTACCATAGGGGGAATATCAAGAGTAAAAAATAAGGAAGGCATCATTAGAGGTCTAAAGGATAGGCTTCAGGAAGAAAACAAACTGCTGTATGTAGAGATATCCGGGACCGACAATCCAAGTCTGTGTGATTTGTGTGACGGAGGGATACTTACATACGAGAAAATGAACCTCGATGATATCCCCAGTTTTAGAGACGGCGAGGAAAAATATTTTGAGGAAATCTCGAGAATTACAAGAAGCGAAAAGTGCTTTATCGAGCTATCAAGCTTTGCCTACGGTGGGGGAAAGTTTGTGGAAAAGGATAAGGTGCTCGAAGCGGCAAGAAGGAAAAGAAGCCCATTTGTACATGACAAAGAGCGTCTTTTAAGCAAGGTGGTAATCGGGGGTCGCGGACCTGTCGAATACATATACGAAAACCTTCAAAACCTTAAGGCAAAGCTCGAGCTTATAAACATTCTTGGGTTTATGGGTGTGGCCTTTGACATTATGCGAGCAAGAAGGAGCGAGCTTATGATGATAGAGGCAACATTTAGTACCCCCTCAATTCTTGCAAAACCGAAGAAGCTAAACTGTCAGGGGGAAATGTAATCCCTTACTCGAAGGGGTATGCCGACTCTTTCGGATATTTTGCGGCACTCGGCTATCTCATCCTCGGTTAAGAATTCGCCCACAACGGTAAATACCACATTTTGTACACAATTCTTTACATCTTGCGCAAACGCGAGTAGGTGCTCAAATGACGACTCAAAATTTGACACGGGGTGGCATATATCGTTGTATTTTTCCATATTTGGGGCGTTCATACTGATAGAAACCGTATCAAAAGCATCCTTGTAGAGCTCCACACTATCCCTGCCGAAAATTAGCGAGGTGTGGCCGTTTGTGTTTATTCTTACAGGCATCCCCGGGTATTTTTCCTTAACTGCGAGGGCTACCTCGCGGCACTCGGGGAGTCTGATACCAGGCTCGCCATAGCCACAAAATACCACCTCTTTGTACTGCTCCACTTTATAGGTAGAAAGTACGTCCAAAATCTCGCTAACTGTGGGCTCTCTTTCTAACCACAGGCTGTCAGAGCCGTATGCGCCGTCACCGTTTTTGCGGATGCAGAATACACAGCGGTTGGTACATCTGTTGGTGACATTAATATAAAGTGCGCCCTCTACCTCGTATACAATGGTCATAGCATTTTTCATATATGGAAAATTCTCCTTGCGTTGCTTTCGGTTATTATTGCGCATTCCTCTTCACTAATGCCCCATAGCGAGGCAAGGGTGGCACAGGTGTATTCAAGGTTGCCCGAATGATTTAATGTTCCCCTCTTTGGGTGGGGTGCAAGATAGGGGCAATCGGTTTCAATAAGCACGCACTCCTTTGGCAGGGCGAGGGCGACCTCCTTGGGCTTTCTTGCATTAGTAAAGGTCAAGGTGCCCGAGAAGGATATCATATACCCCATTTTTACAAGCTCCTCTGCCATCTCTACACTACCGGAAAAGCTGTGGAGTATGCCAACAACATTCGGGAATTTTCGTAAAATCTCCATAATGTCTGCGTGCGAGTCACGGTCGTGGATGCATACAGGGATAGAAAGCTCCTCGGCAAGGCGCATCTGCGCCTCGAAGTATCTCTTTTGCTTCTCTTTATCGGTGTCGGGATAGTGGTAGTCGAGCCCTATTTCGCCAAGGCAGACGCACTTGTTATCCTTGTCAAGGATAAGCGAGCGAATATCCTCGATTTCGCTCTCCAAATCAAAGAGAAATCTTGTGTCGGAGGGGTGGATGCCTATAGCCGTGTACATATTTTCGTGTTTTTTTGCCTGGGCTATGGCTTCTCTTGAGCTCTCTGGCGATGTTCCTACATTTATAATATAGGATACCTTTTCGAGCAACAGACCGTCGATTAGTTCATCGACGGTCCCTGCCATTTCTAACCCAAACCTCTCATCGTAATAATGAGCGTGTGAATCAAAATATTTCATTAGTGAATGCGGTCTCCGTTCTTTGCCTCTTTGTCAAGGAACAATACCTTAACATCTTCCTCGCCCGATGCAAGAATCATACCAAAGCTATCTACACCACAGAGCTTTGCGGGCTTGAGGTTGGTTACGAGGGCAACCTTTTTGCCAATGAGCTGCTCAGGGGTGTAGAACTTTGCGATACCAGAGACTACCTGGCGCTTCTCATATCCCAGGTCAACCTGGAGCTTAAGGAGCTTCTTCGCCTTTGGAATAGGCTCGCAAGCGATAATCTCGGCAACACGGAGCTCGACAGCGGCAAAGGCATCAATGCCTATCTCTGCCTCGTGCTCGGGCTCTTCTATGGGCTGTGCCTCTGCCTGCTGTGCGGCAATCTTTGCCTCCATCTCTTCGAGGAACTTCTTCTCATCAATTCTTGCAAAGAGGGTCGATGCCTCGCCAAGCGCCTTGCCGCTTTCAAGTGCACCAAAGGTGTAGGCGGTAGAGAGCTCGGTCTTGTCGGTGCCAAGCTGTGCGAATATTCTATCCGAGGTAGCGGGGATATAAGGCACAAGAAGCACCGATGCTATACGGATAACCTCAAGGAGGTTGTAAATAACGGTAGCGAGTCTTGGGCGGTCCTCTTCATTCTTTGCCAGCACCCAAGGCATAGTTTCGTCAATATACTTGTTGGCTCTGCGGAGCATAGTAAATATGGCATCCAGCGAGTCTGCCACGTGGTAAGCACCCATAAGCGAGATAGACTTCTCTACCCCTTCCTTGACAGCCGCCAAAAGCTCGCCATCTATCTCGTCGGTGCGTCCTACTGCGGGCACAATACCGTCGAAATACTTCTTGGTCATCGCGTGGGTACGGCTAACAAGGTTGCCAAGGTTGTTGGCAAGGTCATTGTTGTATCTTGTGATAACGCTCTCATAGGTAATAGAGCCGTCGGAGTTGTAGGGCATCTCGGAGAGTGCGTAGTATCTAACCGCGTCAACACCAAATATCTCGGCAAGCTCGTCGGCATATACCACGTTACCCTTGGACTTACTCATCTTATCGTTGCCAAAGTTGAACCAGGGGTGACCAAACACCTTCTTGGGAAGGGGAAGGTCAAGTGCCATAAGGAAGATAGGCCAGTAAATAGTGTGGAAGCGAAGAATATCCTTGCCTATGATATGCACGTCTGCGGGCCAGTATTTCTTAAACTTTTCGCTCTGCTCCTCGGCGCTCTTGTCAGGGTCGTAGCCAAGTGCGGTAATATAGTTGGTGAGTGCATCAAGCCATACGTATACTACGTGCTTGGGGTCAAAGTCAACGGGAATACCCCACTTAAAGGAGGTTCGGGAAACGCAAAGGTCCTGGAGTCCCACCTTAAGGAAGTTGTTTACCATCTCCTTCTTTCTGCTCTCTGGCTCGATAAACTCGGGGTTGTCCTCGATGTGCTTGATAAGTCTGTCGGCATAGTTACTCATCTTGAAGAAATATGCCTCCTCGCGAGCCTGGGAAACCTCTCTGCCACAGTCAGGGCACTTGCCGTCCACTACCTGTGTAGCGGTAAAGAAGGACTCACAGGGGGTACAATACCAGCCCTCATAGAAGCTCTTGTATATATCACCTTGGTCAAAGAATTTCTTGAATATCTTGCGTACGGCTGCCTCGTGGTAGTCGTCGGTGGTACGTATAAAGTGGTCGTACTGTACGCCCATCAAGTCCCAAACGCCCTTGATTTCCGCGGCAATGCCGTCAACATAGGCCTTGGGTGTGATGCCCGCTTCGAGGGCGAGGTTTTCTATCTTCTGTCCGTGCTCGTCAGTACCTGTGCAAAGGAAAACGTCCTTACCCATTCTGCGCTGGAATCTGGCAAATGCGTCAGACATAATAATCTCGTATGTGTTGCCGAAGTGGGGTTTTCTCGATGCGTAGGCAATAGCAGTTGTCAAATAAAACTTTTCCATAATATCTCCTTGTTGCCATGATTTTGTTCGGGCAAATGGGCCGTCGCTCACATAGCATTATTTACATTTTAATATTTTATCACATTTTCCTAAAAAAAACAAGAGATTTTTGCTAATTAAGG
>JAZSMN010000132.1:0-10734 GCA_045535925.1 Eubacteriales bacterium | reverse complement strand
AAGGGGGTCTACTGCAGGGTAGATACCAAGAGAAGCAATGCTACGGGAAAGAACCGTAGTAGCATCAAGGTGTGCGAAGGTGGTAGCAGGAGCAGGGTCTGTAAGGTCGTCCGCAGGGACGTAGACTGCCTGTACCGAGGTGATAGAGCCGCGCTTGGTCGAGGTGATACGCTCCTGAAGAGCACCCATCTCGGTTGCAAGGGTGGGCTGGTAACCAACGGCGGAGGGCATTCTTCCAAGAAGAGCCGAAACCTCCGAGCCTGCCTGTGTAAATCTGTATATGTTGTCGATGAAGAGAAGCACGTCCTGTCCCTCTTTGTCACGGAAGTACTCCGCCATAGTAAGACCGGAGAGCGCAACTCTCATTCTTGCCCCTGGGGGCTCGTTCATCTGACCGTAAACGAGAGCGGTCTTGTTAAGAACTCCACTCTCCTTCATCTCGTTGTAGAGGTCGTTACCCTCACGGGTACGCTCGCCGACACCCGAGAATACCGAGATGCCGCCGTGCTGCTTTGCTACGTTGTTGATAAGCTCCATAATAAGAACCGTCTTACCAACACCCGCACCGCCGAACAGACCTATCTTACCACCCTTGGCATAGGGGGCGATAAGGTCAACGACCTTGATACCGGTCTCAAGAATTTCGGCAGTACCCGACTGCTCGTCAAAGGAGGGGGGATCTCTGTGAATGCACCACTCCTCGCATCCCTCGGGGGCGGGGAGGTTGTCGATAGGCTCGCCAAGGAGGTTGAAAATTCTACCAAGGGTTTCCTTGCCTACCGGTACGGTTATGCCTGTGCCTGTATATACTGCGTCCATGCCTCTCGACATACCGTCGGTGCTGGACATTGCGATACATCTTACCACATCATCGCCTATCTGGCTTGCCACCTCGCATACAACGGTGTGTCCCTCGTGCTCTATCTCAATAGCACCAAGCAGGTCGGGGAGCTTGCCGTTTTCGAAGCGGATATCCAGAACAGGTCCGATAATCTGTATTACCTTACCGATGTTTTTTTCCATCGTTTTATCCTTTCTTATCTATCAGAGTGCCTCTGCACCCGATACAATTTCGGTTATCTCTTGGGTGATGACAGCCTGGCGTGCTCGGTTAAACTTAAGCATCAGGTCGTCTATCATCTCGGAGGCATTTTTGTTAGCCGAGCTCATCGCGCTGCGACGCGCACCAGACTCGGAGGCGCTTGCCTCGGCAAGTGCCGAGTATATAACACCACCAAGATATGCGGGGATGATGCTCTCTAACATTTCTTCGCCGTTGCCGTCCATCTCCATACCGTGGCCGCCGCCCTCTCTTTCAAGCGGGAGCAGTTGCTCGTATACGGGGGACTGTGTCAGCATCGAAACAAAGCGGGTGTAAACAAGAACAACTCTCGCTATATCCTCTTCGGCAAAGAGCTTTGCTATCTTCTCTCCTATCGCCATAGCCTCACCAACACCGGTGTTTGCCACATACTCATAGGACTCGTCCACAACCTGTGCCTCGCGGCGACGGTAGTATTCGAGGGCCTTTTTGCCAATAGGGAGCCACAGGGACTCGGTGCCGTGCTTTTTGTCCAGCATTCCTGCAAGCTTGAATATATTGCTGTTATATCCACCTGCAAGACCTCTGTCACCTGCGATAACGATATATAGCGTCTTGCCACTCTCCCTCTCGGTGGTCCACTTTGCGGTGTCTATAGCCTCGGAGGAAAACACCTCGTCGATAGCCTCGCCCAGCGCCTCGTAGAAGGGGCGTGTTCTTTCAACGCTCTCTCTTGCGCGACGGAGCTTGGAGGTCGCGACCAGCTCCATAGCCTTGGTAATCTGTCTGGTGCTCTCTACGCTCTTAATTCGCGCCTTTATATCATTCATAGAAGTGCCTGCCATATAGCACCCCTTAACCCTCGGCTATGCCGAGAAATCTGTTTTTGACCGTCTGTATAGAGTTCTTGAGAGTCTGTTCGCTCTCTGCGTCAAGCACACCTGTCTTGCGAATCTTTTCAAGCAGCTCGTCCTGTGTCTCGGTAAGGTAAGCGAAGAGCTCGCGCTCGAAGGAGCCAACCTGTTCGACCTTTATCTCCTTAAGCAGGTTGTTTACAACCGCGTAGATAATAGCCACCTGAAGCTCTACCGAAATAGGCGAATTTCTATCCTGCTTAAGCACCTCTACTATTCTTGCGCCCTGGTCAAGTCTTGCCTTGGTGTCGGCATCAAGGTCCGAGCCGAACTGTGCAAAGCCCTGGAGCTCACGATACTGGGAGTAGAGAAGCTTGAGCATACCCGAAACCTTCTTCATCGCCTTAATCTGTGCGTTACCACCTACACGGGATACCGAGATACCGGGGTTTACCGCGGGGCGAACACCAGAGTGGAACAGCTCACTCTCAAGGAAGATCTGTCCGTCGGTGATAGAGATAACGTTTGTGGGAATGTATGCCGATACATCACCCGCCTGTGTCTCAATGATAGGCAGAGCGGTGAGCGAACCACCACCGCACTCGTCCGAGAGTCTTGCCGCTCTTTCGAGAAGACGAGAGTGAAGGTAGAATACGTCACCGGGGTATGCCTCACGGCCCGGAGGACGACGGATAAGCAGGGAAAGTGCACGGTATGCAACCGCGTGCTTGGAAAGATCGTCATAGACGATAAGCACGTCGCGACCACGGTCCATAAAGTATTCGCCCATAGCACAGCCGGCGTAGGGAGCGATATACTGCAGGGGTGCGGGGTCGGATGCGGTAGCGCTTACTACTATTGTGTAGTCCATAGCGCCGTTTTTGTAGAGTGTGTCTACCACGTTAGTAACGGTAGACTGCTTTTGACCAATGGCAACATAGATGCAGATTACATCCTTGCCCTTTTGGTTTATAATTGTATCGGTAGCAATAACCGTCTTACCGGTCTGTCTGTCACCGATGATAAGTTCTCTCTGTCCGCGACCGATAGGTATCATAGAGTCGATAGCCTTAATACCGGTCTGAAGGGGTACGGAAACCGACTTTCTCTCGATAATTCCGTATGCTTTTCTCTCGATGGGGCTGTATCCGTCGTTCTCGAGGGGTCCCTTGCCGTCTATGGGCTGACCGAGTGCGTTGACAACTCTGCCAACAAGCTTTTCGCCAACGGGAACCGATACGACGCGTCCTGTTCTCTTTACAAGGCTTCCCTCACTGATACCAACATCGGTACCGAGAAGTACGCAGCTAACCAGGTTTTCCTCCAGGTTAAGCGCCATACCGTAGGAGCCGTTTGCAAACTCAAGCAGCTCGTTTGCCTTGCATTTGTCGAGGCCGTGCACCTTCGAGATACCGTCACCAACAGAAATTACATAGCCTATCTCGTCCTGCTCGGTTTTGTTCGAGTAGTTACGGATCTGCTCGCGTATAATCTTGCTGATGTCATCTATTCTTGACTGCATTCGTTTTCACCAACTTCTTTATAATACTATTTCGCCTAAAGTCTTTTTAAAACCGTCAAGGCGAGTCTTGACCGAGCCATCCAACTGGACGCCCATATATCTTAATTTCATACCGCCGAGGATAGTCTTGTCGACTGTATTGCGAACAATGATAGTCTTGCCTGTCTGTTCGCCAAGCTTCGCCTCTAAGCGAGCTATCTGCTCGTCGCTCATTGCCACCGAGGTGACCGCCTCCACGCGCTCTATTCCGCGGGACTTGTCGTACTCCTCCGAAAAACCGGCCATAGCGCTTGCAAGAAGATATGCACAGCGCTTCTCTGCCATAATCTTAACGAGGTTTACAAGCTTGAAGTTCAGCGCGCCAAAGGAGTCATCGATAGCTGCGAGCCTCTCTTCCTTTGACAGGGCGGGGGTGTCGAGCATAGCAGGGTAGGTGGGATTTGCCTTTAGAACCTCTTGTACGATCTCCACCTCTACCTTGATCTTTTCGGTGTCGCCATCCTCCTCTGCGAGCATAAATAATGCTTTGCCATATTCTTTAGCATCAACCATTTTAGCCACCTATCCCGTCAATAAAGCCGTCTATAAGTGCCTTGTGTTCATCCTCCGAGATATCTCTTTCGATAACAGCGCTGGCTATCTCGATAGCCATACCTGCGACCTCGTCCTTGACCTCGTTGATGGCACGCTTTTTCTCCAGCTCCACCTGCTCGGTGGCTCTGTCGAGGGTTCTTTGTGCCTCCACCTCGGCCTCGCGAATTATCTCTTCCTCGCGTAGCTGGGCACGACGGACGGCAGAACGAAGAAGCTCCTCGCTCTCCTTTTGTACCTCGCCCATTCTCTCTTCATACTCCGACCTCATACCCTCTGCCTCGGTCTTTGCGGTCTCGGCATCGGTGTACATGTCGTCGATTTCCTTTTGTCTTGACTCTATCATGTTAGTGATAGGCTTAAAGAGGAATTTCTTAAGCGCGATATAGATAAGTAAGAGGTTTACCCAGGCGAATATCATCGTCCAGAAGTTGACTCCGACGAAGGATTCAAATTCTCCTAAAAACCACTCCATTGTGTTTTCCTTTTCTTTGGTTTATTCTGCCTGATAAATTACATGAACATAAGAAGCAGGGCAACAACGAGCGAGTAAATACCGGTGGTCTCGGTAACCGCACAACCGATAATCATATTGGTACGAAGAGTGCCTGCCATCTCGGGCTGGCGAGCCATACCCTCAAGTGCCTTACCTACTGCATTACCCTCACCGATAGCGGGGCCTATTGCACCGATACCCATACAGAGAGCAGCACCAAGAGCCTTAAATGCCTCTACGAAAAATTGATTGAATTCCATTTTGTTTTCCTCCTGAAATATATTTTTTATTTTAATTTAATTGGTACGCAAAAGTAATTGAAAACTGGTTTTTCTTGGTTTAACTAATAAGAACAAGCGATTAAAATTAGTTTTCCTCGGTGGACTTTGCCTCCCCTGCCTTTCCAAGCTCCTCGGGAGGGGGACAAGCACCGCCGACATAAACCATTGTCAAAAGACAAAATACAAAGGCCTGTATAAAGCCCGAGAACAGGTCAAAGTACAGCGACAATACCGCGGGAATACCTATCTGGAAGATAGAGGGGAATACAGCGAGCACCGCATCGGGAAGCCAGCCAAACACTATGTTTGTAAGGCCTGCCAAGGAGCCGTAGATAAGTGCTGTAAGCACCGAGCCGCCTGCCACGTTACCGAAGTGACGGAATGCCATCGATACAGGGCTTGCAATCTCGGAGACAATGTTCATCGGTGTCATTACCGCAATAGGCTCGGTAAAGCCCTTGAGCCAAGCGACAAAGCCGAAGTTTTTAATGTTGTTGTACCACACCATTCCCGTAGTTACAATAGCCCACGCCATAGTCACCGACAGGTCAGCGGTGGTAGAGCGGAATATCTGTGTCATACCGATAAGCGTTCCAATCATAGAACAGAGGAACAGGGTACCGATATAGGGGACAAAGTGCATATTGTGCTCGCCCATTGTGTCCCTGACCACATTTCGGAGCATTCCCACTATCTTTTCTACTATAACGAGAAATCCCGAGGGCTTCTTCTTGTCGGATTTTTTGACTGCGGAATTAACCACAAGTCCGACTACAAGGAGCAATATTGATACGATAAGAAGCGATACTGTGGTCTGTGTTATAGGGTTGCCAAACATATCGCCAAGGGCCCCATACCACTCGGTAATACGCAGTATTATCATTGGGCCGCGTCCAAGATCCATTATTTATCTCCTCCTTTTCTTCCTAATAATTCGATTATATAAAGTATCGGTTTAAATAATAGCAACGGTATCACGGTAGCGAGGGGGTTAAACCAGCCGCTTACCAGTGCTAAAATAAGTGCGCCTATCATCACCGCCATACGAATGATGTAATAGAAACGAACGGTTGCCTGCATTTTCATCGAATGCTCGGCGGTAAAACGCTCTGCCTCCTCCTCGTCCATCTCACGGTCGCCGCGAAGGTACAAAAACTTGTCGATAGCCGAGTTTAAGGATATGGACATTATAAAATAGTTAAGCACGGTGGCAACCGAGCCGATAATAGTGCCCAAAACTACCTTGAAATCAAATCCCTCAAACAGAGTAAAGGCGCCGACTATTATACCGCTTGCCACTGCCTCGCACAGCAGGAACAAAAGCGTATCCTTAACAGTCGAGAGCAAAAGCAGTCTTTTTTGTTTTTCTAAATCAATATTCATTCTTCTACCCATTTATATTTTTGAGTAAATACGGCGTTTTATCCTGATGCCGTACTATCCTTATATACCGTTGTTTTTATTTTGACCGTTTTCCTCGGCTGCGCTATCTCTTTGGTGCTGTCTTTCCAGATTATCAAGTCCCCTTGTCGCGGCAAGGATAAACTTAATCATCGATATTGTTCCCACCACTACACCGAAAAGGATAAGAGGAACATACACCCAAGGGGGGAAGTTCCAATAGGTGGTACTAACCCAGCCTAAAAGCAGGAAAAAGCCTATCGAAAACAGTAAAGAAAACAGGGCCTGAAATATAATATTCAGCACGTATAAAAAACTGACCGTACGCCGAAACACTATTCTTTCCACCCTTTCAAAATCATATTTTCGCTCCATTATATGTTAGCACAAAATATGGTAAAAATCAACATATATACCATTAATTAAATATTTAACAAAGTTCTTAAATTTTATTTGTACAACGCGTACAAAAAACAAAAGGGCGATTTGTTTGTTTCGCCAAGCAGGGGGCAAATGCAGGCTAAAAAACACCTCTCGACGCTCAGTAAAGGCTAAATGTAGGCACCGGCGTCCAGGGCGTTCCGCAATAAGGCCCTTTCCGGGAGAGGGCTGGCACCGAAGGTGACTGGGTGAGAACGCGTGCAGTCTGGAGTAAGGTCGAGTATTTTATGAGAATTATTACAAATTATATAAATTGCTTCCTCTAACTTTGACAATCTGTAACCAAACTACGCGCTTTCTCCTTCAGTCTCGCATTCGCTCGACAGCTCCCTCCCGGAGGGAGCCTTACGATAAGGCTAAATGTAGGCCCACTCGTCCCGGGCGGTCCGTAAAAATGCGGAAATTTCTCCCAAGGTCGAAGTAAGAGGACAATCGTAGGGGCGAACTGTGTTCGCCCGCCTTGTAGGCCCCCTCGTCCCGGGCGGTCCGTTATGCCCCAAAAAAAGAAAAAGCACGCAGTCAAAAATCCCAAAAACAAGGACTTCCTTTGCGTGCTTTATAAAATTTTGCTTAATTGAAATATAAAGTGAAGCTTTTATCCGCCCATTCCTACAAAATCCAGCGCCCAAAGAATAAACTTTCCAATCTCGTCAAAGCCCACGAGTGTGCCCATATTGTGCCTGCCAAAATGCTTGCCATAGGCAAGGTAGGGGACATACTCTCTTGTGTGGTCGGTGCTGTTGTCCGAGGGGTCGCATCCGTGGTCGGCGGTTATAATTAACAGGTCTGCGGGGTGGAGCTTTTCCATCATCTCACCCAGCGCCTTGTCAAAGGAGTTGAGAGCCTCGGTATATCCAAGAGCATCCTGTCTGTGCCCGTACTTCATGTCAAAATCTACAAGGTTGACAAAGGCAAATCCGTCAAAGTCGCTCTCGATAAGCTCGATGGCCTTCTCTTGTCCCTCATCGTTTGAGTGGGTGGGGATATGCTCGTCTATACCGGAGCCTGCAAAAATGTCATTTATCTTGCCCACCGCCACGGTCTTAAGTCCAAAGCGCTGTATCCTCTCGAGGAAGTGACCGCTTGGGGGTAGGAGAGAGAAGTCGTGGCGACCGTCCGTGCGGACAAAACTACCCACCTCACCCTTAAAGGGGCGGGCGATAACTCTGCCTACACCGTGCTCACCTACCAGCATCTCTCTTGCTATTTTGCACCACTCGTAGAGGGTCTCTCTGGGTACAATATCCTCGTGGGTCGCTATCTGGAACACGCTGTCAGCCGAGGTGTATACGATAGGCTTGCCTGTCAGGAGGTGCTCCTCGCCGTAGTCCTTGATGACCTCGGTGCCAGAGTAGGGCTTGTTGCATAGACACTCGCGGCCAATTCGCCTGGAAAACTCGTCCAAAAGCTCCTTCGGGAAGCCATCAGGGTATGTGGGCATCGGCTTTTCGGATATGATACCCATCATCTCCCAGTGACCCGTGGTGGTGTCCTTGCCCTTGCTCTTTTCGGCAATTCTTGCGTGAATGGCGAGGGGCGTGTCGGTTTTTGGAAGATAATCCACGCCGTCAATATTGCCAAGTCCAAGCTTTATGAGGTTTGGTATATGGAGCTTGCCTGTTTTAAAAAGACTTTTCAGGGTATTCGCACTCTCGTCGCCGTACTCCGCCGCGTCGGGCATAGCGCCAATGCCAAAGGAGTCGAGGACGATAAGATGCACCTTTCTGTATCTTCGCATAATGTTCTCCGATTTAAGCTTGTTTTTCCATATTTACCGCAACATTAAGTGCGATTTCCATCATCTCGGTGAAGGAGGTCTGTCTAAGGTCTGCCGAGAGCGACTCGCCGGTCAAGAGATGGTCGGATACTGTGCATATTGCCAGGGCTCTCTTGCCAAGGTATGCCGCATTCATATACAGACCCGCCGCTTCCATCTCAACACCCAAAATGCCCATCTCGGTCCACTTTTTGCTTGCACCTGTGTTAGCATTGTAGAATATATCCGAGGAGAGAATGTTACCCACGTGGTAGCTTACACCCATTTCCTCAGCTATCTTTACAGCATTGCTAAGCAGGGTAAAGTCGCAAACAGGGGCAAATGCTCCCTCAAGGCCGTACTGGCCTCCAAAGTTCGAGGTGGTGCAGGCACCCATGCCCATTATGACATCGCGCACCTTTACCGAGGGCTGCATACCACCTGCCGAGCCCACACGAATAATGTTCTGGACACCAAAGAATTTGTACAGCTCGTAGGAATAAATACCGATAGAGGGAATGCCCATTCCGCTTGCCATAACCGACACGGGTACGCCCTTGTACTCTCCTGTATATCCCTGTACGCCTCTTACATCGTTTACAAGTCTTGCATTTTCAAGATAGTTTTCGGCGATAAATCTCGACCTGTGGGGGTCGCCGGGCATAAGCACGGTTTTTGCAAAATCGCCAAGCTCTGCTTTAATATGGGGGGTATGGTTGCTCATATCTTTCTCCTTTTATAGCACTCCGCTTAATAGCCCTGTGCTTCTTCGTTCTTGATTATCTTTATAATTCTGCTTGTGCCAAGTCTCTGTGCTCCAAGACGGATAAACTCCTCGGCATCGGCTATCGAGGATATTCCACCCGCCGCCTTAACCTTGACACCCTCGCCCACGTTTTTGCACATAAGGTCCACGTCGTGGAAGGTCGCGCCACTCTTTGCAAATCCGGTGGAGGTCTTGATATAGTCGGCACCCGATTTGGTTACCAGCTGGCACATCTTGATTATCTCTTCCTCGCTGAGGAGGCAGGTCTCGATAATAACCTTGAGTATCCTCTTGCCCGCTATCTTCTTGAGGGCGACAAGCTCTGCGAGTATCTCCTCGTATCTGCCATCGCGAAGGTGGGCGGTGTTGATTACCATATCGAGCTCGTCCGCGCCGTCCTTGATAGCCTCCTCTGCCTCGGCGCACTTGGCGGCGGTAGAGTGGTATCCGTTGGGGAAGCCTATTACGGTACAAATCTGGAGCCTCTGCCCCACATATTCCTTCGCCTCTTTTACATAGCAAGGGGGGATGCAGGCAGAAGCCGCGCCGTACTTTATCGCATCGTCGAGCACAGCAAAAATCTCGCTCTTGGTGGCACATCTATCAAGCAGTGTGTGGTCTACATAGCTAAGTATCTCTTTAATTTCCATTTGTCTTTTCTCCTCTGATTCTCTTTTCATAGCAAGCGTGGCACATAGCGAGATAGCTCTCGTTGCCGCCTATCATAATCTGCTCTCCGTCGGTCACAACCTTGTTGCCCAACAATCTTGCGTTTACCGTCGCCTTTTTGCCACAGGCACACATGGTGATTATCTCGTGGAAGGTGTCCGCTACCTCAAATAGCCTTAGGCTGCCAGGGAAGAGCTTGGTGCGGAAATCTGTACGCAGGCCAAAGCAAATGACAGGGATGCCATACTCGTTTACTATCTGGCGCAGCTGGTCTATCTGCTCTATGGTGAAGAACTGGCTCTCGTCGGCTATAACCACATCTGCATAACTGTGCTCGCTCTGGAAAATATTAAAGATATCGTCGTTTTCGTATATAGGAGTGCATTCCTCTGACAGGCCCACTCTCGAGGTAACGCGGAAACAGCCGTCGCGGTTGTCGGTAGCGGGCTTGATGAGCCAAACGCGCATTCCCCTCTCTACGTAGTTAAACCTGGTTATAAGAGCCTGGGCAGTCTTGCTCGAGCCCATAGCACCGTATTTGAAATATAACTTTGCCATTACAACTCCTTTAGTCTTATTTTATCTTCCACCTAATTATAGCATAAAGAAAGCGAAAAATAAAGTACCAAATCAAAGAAAAACGCAAAAGGACAAAAGCACCAAAAAAACATAAAGAATTTATACAAAAAGAAAAAAATCCAAAAATGTGTGGAAATTATCTGTTGTATGTGCTATAATAACAGGGATTTGAAAAACAAAACGGGAAAGGAGAAGATATGGTACTTATAATTGCCGAAAAGCCATCACTCGCTCGCAACATCGTTGCGGGAATTGGCAAGATGGAGCAGAAGCAGGGATATTTTATAAACCAAGACTATATAGTAACTTGGGTATTTGGCCACCTCTTTTCTCTTG
>JAZSMN010000073.1:0-11865 GCA_045535925.1 Eubacteriales bacterium | reverse complement strand
AGATAAGGTATTAAATTGTGGAAAAGAAAAATCCGACTTTTAACTATATTGCACAAGTCGCCTTACGGCGAACCTTCAGGGTTTGCCGCTCGGGGTTAGTATGTGGTGACCGTCCCGCCGCGGCTTTTGGCCAAGTAACATCTCCTCGCCTGGCAATATTCCTGCGGAATGCGGAGGCTTTGGCGCTATCGGGCTGTGCCACGGGTAGAAATAAATATTAAATTTATAACAGATACCTGTACATTCTATCATTATTTCTATTGTTTGTCAAGTCAAATCAAGGAAAGAAGAAACTAAACTGTTTTGAAGGAATAATCTTCATTAAATTTTATTAAATAAAGTACAAATTTTATTAAAAGTATCGACAATCAAAAATTCTTATGCTATAATAACAATAGATAATACAAAAATAGAAAGGTGTTACTACTATGAAAAAGATTATTTCGGCTCTTCTTGTATGTGTGCTCCTTGTAGGTTGCATATTCGCACTTGCTTCTTGTGGCAAAACTCTCTCCGGCACCTATGAAGCAAAGATTATAGGCACTGGTGCATCCTATAAATTTAATGGTAACAAAGTTACAATTACCTATTCGGTTCTTGGCTTTGAGAAGGCTATCGAGGGTACTTACGAGATTACCAAGAACGATGAGGACAAGGAAGTTATTATCTTCACCTTTGCTTCCGGTGTAGAGGGCGCAGACGATTACGCAGGCGAGTTCCCCTTTGTAGAAGGCAAAGAGGGCGACAACAACTACATTAAAATCGGTGGTATTCAGTACAACAAGGTTGACTAATTAACCGAATAACTACAACAAAAAAAGAGCCGTAAGGCTCTTTTTTGTTTCCCTCGGGCAGTTTTTCACGAGGGGATTTTTGATATGTAAATTAAAGAACGTCAAACGTCACCATATCGGCAAAGGTCTCTCTCCTTACCGCCAAATAGTCGCCGTCCTTCGAGATCATAACCACAGGGGGACGGGGAATTCGGTTGTAATTTGATGCCATAGAGTAGTTGTAAGCGCCTGTTGTAAGCACGGCAACAAGGTCGCCCCTTGCGATGCTTTCGGGCATAGATACATTCTCCTGTATAATGTCCCCGCTTTCACAGCATCTGCCAACAACTGACACGGTCATAGCGTCCTCACCCACAGGGCCCGACACAGGCAAGACGGTATAAGGCGCACGGTAAAGAGCATATCTGGGGTTGTCGGTCATACCGCCGTCCACCGAAACATAGTTCTTGTATTCGGGTATCCTTTTAACAGTACCTACTGTATAGACCGTCATTCCTGCGTCGGCAACAATGCTTCTACCGGGCTCCATAATAATTGTGGGCAGGTCGATACCAAGCTTGTCAGCGTACCCTTTCATAAAGAGGGCAACCTCTTCGATACTCTTTGCTATATCAATTTCGGGCTGCTCTGCTATATATCTTACACCAAATCCGCCGCCGATATCCAGCTCCTTCGCCATATAACCAAGCTCATCATAGATATCCTTAACGAAGTCAAGCATAACCTTTGCCGCACTGATATAGACCGAGGAGTCAAACACCTGCGATCCCACGTGACAATGGAAGCCGCAGAGGTCTACATAGGGGTATTTAAGCGCAAGCTCGGTGATAGCCTTTGCCTGTCCTGTCTCGATAGCCGAGCCAAACTTGGAGTCTACCTTTCCCGTTGCAACCTCCTCGTAAGTATGGGGGTCTATGCCGGGAGTAATGCGCAAAAGCACCTTCTGCTTCCAGCCACGGCATCTACAAAAACGGTCAATAACAGCGAGCTCGTCCTCGTGGTCTACCACAATATAGCCTATATCGTATGCGATAGCATACTCTATATCGCTCTCGGTCTTGCTATTGGAGTGGAAATATATCTTGGATACAGGGTAGCCTGCGGTAAGGGCGGTGTGAATTTCGCCTGCCGACACTACGTCGATACCCATGTCCTCCTCTTCCATTATCTTGTACATTCTCATAAAGGAGGCCGCCTTGGATGCATAGAGCACCTTTGCATTTTCGCCAAAGCACTTTTGCATAGTGCCCTTGTAGATTCTGCACTTTTCTCTAATTCGCTCTTCGTCATAGAGATAGAGGGGAGTAAAATATTTTTCTGCAAGCTCGGATACTCTCCTGCCGGCAAACATAAGCTCGCCGCCCTCATCTCTTGAAATATTAGAAGAGATAATCTCCTTGTTTTCTACTATCATAATTTTCTCCTTAAAGCAAGTGCTCTCTTAAATACTCGGGGCTGTGTGCCGAGAGGTCGCGGGGTGCTATGTCAAACATAGTCTTGCAGCCTACCTCACCTCTTTCGTGCATTCTGTATATAGCCCTCGCGCAGGCAACCAAAACGCTTCCTGTAAACTCGGGGTTAGAGTCAAGCGAGAGGCTAAACTCCACCGTGTGGGTGTTTTCGCCATTAAGACCCGTCACACCGTTTCTGATAACCGAGCCACCGTGGGGCATACCGCTATGCTCACTCTTAAGCTCTTCGAGGCTAATAAAGTGGACGGTAGTATCATAGTCGGCAAAGTAGTTGGGCATAGTCTTGATATCATTTTCAATTCGACCGAGGTCAGC
Organism: Eubacteriales bacterium; assembly: GCA_045535925.1. Classification (GTDB taxonomy): domain Bacteria; phylum Bacillota; class Clostridia; order Oscillospirales; family CAG-272; genus UBA1740. The sequence continues at coordinate 9,284 of JAZSMN010000073.1, read as the reverse complement.
GCCCTCTTCTGCTACTACATAGCATATTCTCTGGTGCTTTTCTCTGGTGGTAAATTCGGGGCACTCGCCACCTCTTACCCTCTTAAGAGCCTCGTCCACAGGCACGGTATATTGTCTTGCATCGACAACACCGGGTATTCTTCTTATAGCGTCGGAATGTCCCTGGCTGATACCCTTGCCCCAGAATGTGTAGTCCTTGCCCTGTGGCAGAGCCGCCGAAGCGTAGAGGCGAGCGATAGAGAAGAGCCCTGGGTCCCATCCACCGCTTATAAGTGCGATATGTCCACTCTCCACCGAGGACTTGTCCACGTTAGCAAAGTGCTCGGGGATTTTTGCGTGGGTGTCAAAGCTGTCTACTACATTAAAGTCCATAGCAAGCATAGGTGTCATCTTGGGCAGGTCGGTGGCACTTCCGCCACAAATAACCAGCACGTCGATTTCATCCTTAAACTGATAGAGGCTATCTGCCGCAAAGACCGAAGCACCTGTGAGAGTCTTTACTTTCTCGGGGCTGCGCCTTGTGAAAATGCCAACAAGCTCACAGTCCTCGTTTGCTCCCACGGCAAGCTCCACGCCTTTACCGAGGTTGCCATATCCGTAAATTCCAATTTTCATAAATATCTTCCTAAAACTTATTTACTTTTTAGAGGCTCCTTGCCACCGACAAGGCTCTTCATATCATATAACCCGCTGGGCATATCTACGATAAACTGTGCGGCCGCAAGACCGCCCTCGGCAAACAGCGCGCGGGAGTGTGCCTCGTGCTTTATGGTTATAGTCTCGCTTGCGGTGCCGATTATAACCTCGTGCTCACCTACAATATTACCCATTCTTATCGCGTGTATACCAATTTCGTTCTTTTCTCTTTTTTGCTTGCCACATCTTCCGGGGTTGGGATAGCATTCCTCCCTAACCTCGCAGATAGCCTTGGATATCATAAGGGCGGTGCCACTCGGAGCATCTAACTTTCTGTTGTGATGCTTTTCGATAATCTCGATATCCGCCGTGGGCATAGCAAGGGTAGCCGCCTTGGCAAGCTCGACAAGAAGTGCTACGCCAAGGGACATATTCGCGCTGAAAAATACAGGGATATGCTCGCCCGCACTCTCAATCGCCTGGGCCTCCTCCTCGGTGTGGCCTGTTGTTGCTACCACGGTGGGGATATTGTTCTGTACAGCATAGGCGAGCAGGGCAGGGGCACAAGAGTGGTGCGAAAAATCTACAATAACATCAATCTCCAGGTCCTTTGGGAGTTCGTCAACAGTGGAGTAGATAGGGCAGTCGGCATATTCGCCCCCCGCAATATCAACACCACCGACCAGAGTCGCGCCTCTGTAACCTTCTTCGCACAGTCTTGCGACCTCTTTACCCATATGGCCAGAGATACCATTAATTAAAACCTTCATAATCTACCAAAGACTTAAATAAGTCCGTGTCCTCTCATTATCTCTTTGAGTGTGTTTCGGTGCTCCTCTTCCATCTCGGTAAGGGGCAGACGAATATCATTCTGGCAGAAGCCCATCTCATTCATACAAGCCTTTACAGGAATGGGGTTGACCTCCGAGAAGAGCGCGTTTACAAAAGGCAAAAGCTCCAGCTGAAGCTTGCGAGCGCCTGCTATATCGCCCTCGAAGAACATCTTGCACATCTCGGCAGTTTCCCTAGGCATGGGGTTAGAAAGCACAGAGATAACACCCTTACCACCAAGTGATAGAATCGGTACTATCTGGTCATCGTTTCCCGAATAAATATCAATTTCATCACCCACAAGGGCCGCAAGCTCTGCAATCTGCGAAATATTTCCGCTCGCTTCCTTGATAGCCACAATGTTGGGGTGCTTTGCCAGCTCCTTTACAGTCTTTGGAAGAATGTTGCAGCCTGTTCTTGAGGGAACATTGTAAAGAATGCAGGGAATTGTAACCGCATCTGCAACAGCGGTAAAGGAGGCAATAAGACCCTTTTGCGTAGCCTTGTTGTAGTATGGGGTAACGAGCAACAGAGCATCCGCCCCCACCTCCATGGCATATTTAGAAAGCTCGATAGCGTATGCAGTATCATTAGAGCCGGTGCCGGCGATAACAGGCACTCTGCCGCCTACTCGCTCTACAGCAAAGCGGATGCACTCCTTGTGCTCGTCGTCGGTAAGGGTGGATGCCTCGCCTGTCGTTCCTGCTACAACGATAGCATCGATGCCCTCTTCAATCTGCCAGTCGATAAGTCTTGCGAAGCTCTCGTAGTCAACTCCGCCCTCGTTCATGGGGGTGATAATTGCGGTTGCCGCACCGGTAAAAATAGTTTTTTTCATATTTCCTCCTCGTTACACTTCACTTGCCAAAGCACCTAACCAAAAAACAAAAAAGATAGTCGCAGGGTACGACTATCCAAAATACAAAGCAATGTAAAAGTCGATAGCCCTCCGTATTTCTACGACAGCCGAGAGGATATTATCCGCTGGGCCAGCGCGCACTTTCCAAAGGTGCGTACTTCGGCACCCACGCCTTTCTCACACGGCCCCTGGAGCCTCTGTTGTGCGATAGTCTTCGTGAAGTGCACCTCTACCATATATTAAGTTGATATTATTCTACCATACAACACTCTATACTGTCAATACCCCAGGCGTATTATTTTTAATATATTTATGCCACATTTGGTTGACATTACCCCTGTTTTTGGGCTATAATATAAAAAACAGCAAAGGAGCAAAGCTTTATGCCAAAGAGTATTCGGAAAATGACAGCCACAGCCATCTGTGTATCGCTTATGTGCATCGCTGCCTTTATATCTTTGCCCCTTGGACATATATCGCTGTCACTCCAGCTCTTTGGTGTGTATTTTGCTCTGTATTTTCTCGGCCCACTTTATGGCTCCTTGTCGGTGGTAGTATACCTTGCGCTTGGTGCTATCGGCTTGCCTGTGTTTTCCTCCTTTGGTGGCGGCATCTCTGCCTTCGCCCAGCCAAGCGGAGGCTTTCTCTTTGGTTTTCTTGTCCTCGCACTAGTCTATTCGCTCGCCATCTTCTTTTTGAGGAACATAAAGGGCGGGCAAATTATAGCCACAGCCCTATCTCTCGTTGCTCTGTACCTGTGCGGCTCGGTATTCTATTCCTTGGTCTATCTTGGCGGACTATCTACGATAGGGGCCTCGCTTTTAGCCACGGTTTTGCCCTTTATCCTGCCTGATATAGCCAAGATTGCCCTCGCGTTATTAGTCGCCAGGCGCATAAAACTACTCAAAAACTGAAAACTATTGCATATTCCCGACCCCTGTGATATAATAAAACCAACCTAACAAATGTATAGGAGAATGTTATGAAATCAATAAGAGATGTATATAAAATAGGCAAGGGTCCCTCCAGCTCTCACACGATGGGTCCCGCCAAGGCTATGGAGATTTTTGTCAGCGAGAATCCCGAGGCCGAGTCCTACAAGGTGGTGCTCTACGGCTCGCTTGCCGATACAGGACGGGGGCATGGCACCGACTGTGCTATCTCTATGCTCGCAGGGGACAAGGGGGTAGAAATCGAGTTTAATACTACTATGCGCGACCTCCCCCACGAAAACACGATGGACCTCTATGCTATAAATGGCGGCGAGTACAGCTCCAAAATGCGCGTTATGAGCATAGGCGGTGGCGACATTCGTATAGAGGGTAGAGATATCAAGAAGAGCGAGGATATATATCCCGAAACCACCTTTGCCGAGATATCTGAGTATTGCAAGTCCCATGGTATTCGTCTTTCCGAATTTGTAATTATGCGCGAGGGAAGAGAGCTTTACGACTTCCTCTTTGAGGTCTATGACACTATGAAAAATGCTATCCACGAGGGTCTTACCACCTCGGGCACACTTCCCGGTGGCCTCGGTGTAGAGAGAAAGGCACAGTATCTATATAACCAAAGACATATCGACGAGAGCGCTGTTACTCGTGAGAACCGAATTGTCTGCTCCTATGCCTATGCGGTTAGCGAGCAGAATGCCGACAACGGCACAATAGTTACCGCTCCCACCTGTGGTGCGTGTGCGGTTCTGCCCTCGGTACTCATATATATGCAGGAAAAACACGGCTTTTCGGACAAGCGAGTGCTTGATGCTCTCGCGGTTGCGGGACTTATCGGCAACCTTGTAAAGACCAATGCCTCGGTAAGTGGCGCGGAGTGTGGTTGCCAGGCCGAGATAGGCACAGCCTGTTCTATGGCAGCCGCCGCCCTTGGCGAGCTGTTTGAGATGGGAATTGACCAGATAGAGTACGCCGCCGAGATAGCCTTCGAGCATCACCTTGGCCTTACCTGTGACCCTATTTGTGGTCTTGTGCAGATACCCTGCATCGAGCGAAATGCGGTAGCCGCTATGCGTGCTATAAATGCTGTCAACCTTGCCAACTTTCTCTCTGGCTCGAGAAAAATCTCGCTTGATATGGTTATCGAAACTATGTACCAGACCGGTAAGGATATGTCTACACATTATAGAGAGACATCCACAGGCGGACTTGCCAAACTCTACACTAAAATAAAGTAATCGAGGGAAAAATGGAACAGAGCAAAATAGATAGAATAAACGAGCTTGCAAGAATTGCAAAGGAAAGAGAACTGACCGAGGAAGAACAGGCCGAGCGCGCCAGCCTTCGTGCCGAGTATATGGACTATGTTCGTCGTACCTTGAGAGGAGAAAAGTAATGAGCGAGAAGAAATGTGCAATCTGCCTTGAATATATGACCGAGGAGAATCCTACGGTAATAGGAATGAGCGGTTATAGCACTCCTGTGTGTGCTTGTGAGAGCTGTGTAGAAAAGCTTGATAGAGCATTGAAAAGCACCGATTATGACGAGATAGTGTCGAATATGGACTCTGTCTATGAAATAATGAAGAAGAAAAACAATGACCACCCCCTCGTGGTAGACATTGTGTCCGAAATGCTAAATCGTGCGGCAAAGCGCGCGAGCGCTATCAAGGAAGGAACCTACGACTTCTCTCTTGACGAAGAGGAAAATGCCGAGGGCGAGGGATTTGACGAGGTGCCCGAGGAGCTGCTCGAGACCGAGGAGGACAAGGAGCTTGACCAGATGGAGAAAGAGCAAAACGAAAAGGTCGACAAGGTGATGAACATTGTCAGCTATGTGGCATTTGGTGCTTGCGTGCTCGGTATCCTGTATTTCCTGTTCTTCATTCTTTAAGACGGAAATTGTTCGCAAATGAAAATCGGTATAGTTGGAACGAACTTTATATCCGACTGGTTTTGCGAGGCGGCAAGGTCGGTAGAGTGTGTGGAAGTCACAGCGGTATATTCGAGAAAACTTGACACGGCCCTTGCCTTTGGCGAAAAATGGGGTATAAAAGAGTGCTTTTGTGACTATAAGGATATGCTCGAGTCGGATATAGACGCGGTGTATATCGCATCCCCTACCTTTATGCACGAGAGCCAGTCCTGTATGGCTATGGAGTATGGTAAGGCGGTCTTGTGCGAAAAAATGATGGCCGCTTCCTACCAAGGAGCCCTTCGTATGACCGAATATGCGGGCAAGAAGGGTGTAGTTCTTCTTGAAGCAATGCGCCCCGCCTTCGACCCTCTAAACGAGATTATTTTCAGAGAGAGCAGGACTCTTGGCACAATTCGTCGAGCCCACCTCGAATACTGTCAGTATTCCTCTCGCTATGATAGGTTCAAGCGCGGCGAGGTGCTAAACGCATTTAACCCCGAGATATGCAATTCCGCACTTGCTGATATCGGCATTTACCCACTTAATATGGCTCTGTCACTCTTTGGTGAGCCTGAAACAACAAACGCAGAAGCTGTTTTTCTTGAAAATGGCTTCGAAGCCGAGGGCAAAATATCGCTTTGCTACCCTGATATGTTTTGCGAGGTCGCCTATTCCAAGATAAAAGATGGCACAGCGCACTCATTCATAAAGGGTGAGAAGGGAACACTATATTTTGATAGAGTAAATGCTCCAACCTTGATATACAAAAAGATGCGAGGCGGGGAAATCGAGCCTATCGAGCTTGATAGGGTAGAAAACAATATGGTTTACGAGCTGGAGGCATTTCGCGATATGTACCTCGGCAAGCGAGAAAACCAGCCCTATCTATCCATAACCCTTGCGACTATCAAGATAGTCGACGAGGCATACAGACAGACCGGCGCTATCAAATACATGGACGAGAGCCTAATCTAATGATATGGCATAAATAAAAAAGCCAAGCATAAACATAGAATAATGATACAAGCCCTACGCATAAAATTTTGCGGAGGGCTTTTTATGTATTTCAACCCAATTAGCATAATAGTAAGCGCAGTAGGTCTATACTTAATGTTTAGGCTCCGCTTTTTCTTCATTCTTCACCCAATTAGGACGTTAAAGAAAATAACAGGAGCATTAAAGGATAGGACAGCATTTCGCTCGCTTACCCTCGCCCTTGCGGGCACTCTTGGGGTAGGTAATATTTTTGGTGTGTGCGTGGGACTCTTACTTGGTGGCCCAGGAAGTATATTTTGGATGCTTATATCCTCCTTTTTCGCTATGGCGCTAAAGTATAGCGAGGTTGCTCTCTGTCGCTCCTTCCCTGTGCGCACCCACGAGGGGACACAGGGCACAATGGCGCATTGTATCGAGGCTACACTTGGTAAAATGGGCACACCGCTTTCAAGGATTTATGCTATATGCACCCTCGCCCTCGCTCTCACTATGGGCTCGTCGCTACAGCTTATGAGTGTGAGCGGCGTATATACCGAAATATTTGACACGCCACCCACCTTCCTTGTGGTTTTCTTCTTGATTTTTGTGGCATTTGCCGTTCTTGGTGGCGCAGGAATAATCAAGAAAATCACTGCAATAGTCATTCCTTTGACTACAATTGTTTACATAATTCTTTCTGTTTCCATACTCGCCATCCACTCACACAGACTCCCCGAGGCTCTGCTTTTGATAATGGACGATGCCTTTAGTTTTGATAGCGTAGGCGGAGGCGTTCTTGGCTTTCTTTTGACAGGCCCTGTGCGTGAGGGGTACACAAGAGGTATACTTTCCAACGAGGCGGGTGCTGGCACATCCTCTACCGCCCACTCTGACAGTAGTATTTTAAGCCCCTCGGCATCGGGGCTTATGGGGATAGTGGAGGTGTTCTTTGACACGGTTTTGCTTTGTACCCTTACAGGACTATCCGTACTTGTATGTGTGCCCGACCTATCGCAATATGAGGGGGCGATGGCGGTGATATTTTCGGCTTTCTCTTCCACCTTTGGCTCTTACGGCTCCTTTACTCTGCTATTTTGTGTATTCTTCTTTGCCTATTCCACGGTGGTTTGCTGGTACTACTACGGCGCCCGTGCCACCGAGTTTGTTTTTGGCAAAAACCATAGGCTAATCTACACGCTCACCTTCCTTTTGCTGCTTCCTTTAGGAGTCATATTCGGTGAGGGATTTATGGTTGCAATAACCGATTTCTTGCTGCTTGTTCTTACCGTTATTTGCTCGGCGACCTTAATAAAAAATTCCGATAGAGTAGTCGCTCTATCGGAATCGGGTGGAATTATTAAAAGGAAGATTAAAGGAAGCGAATTTTGGACAAAGGAGTAAAGCCACCCTCCGAGATTCGTTTTTCTATTTCGCTCTCGCAAAGATTGGGAGTTATCACGATACATTCGTCGCCATAGATACGGATATCACCATCGCCAAAGACCTCTTTTGCTCTTTCTTCATCGTCCTTGGGCAGGGCAAGATACATTCTTGTTATTGAGGACTTGTAGTATTCCTTGGGACAATAGGTGCTTTTCTTAATCACGGGCATAAGTGAAGTGCCACCGACAGAGGCAGATACAATATCGCTTACTACTGCCGAGGCGGTAGCGCCCGCGCCTGCACCTTTACCATAGAACATAACGTTTCCAATAGGCTCACCAATTACCTCGACTGCATTATAAACGCCGTTTACACTTGATAGAGGAAGATGCGAGGGGAGCAGATAGGGCGAAACGGTTACCACAGGGCCTCGCTCCTCGTCGATTACACACCTTGCCACAAGCTTTATGCTGTGGGATATATATTCGGCAAATTTCACATCGTTTGCGCGAATAACGGTGATACCCTCGGTGGGAATGTTATCTACATCTATCATCTCGCCGCAAACAAGCGAGGTGAGAATAGCAATCTTTCTACATGCGTCAAAGCCGAGAATGTCAGCATCGGGATTTCTCTCGGCATATCCCTTCTTTTGAGCCGATGCGAGCGCATCTGTGAAGTTGTCACCATAGGTGAACATCTTTGTCAAAATATAGTTGGTCGTGCCGTTAAGAATACCACGGATTTCGCTAATCTTGTTATGTCTAACACAGTTTAAAATGGGGTGAATAATCGGTATGCCACCACCCACCGATGCCTCGAAAAGATAGGACACAGGCCTTTGATATTTTTCGCTCGCCCGTCTTGCCGCGGCGAGAAATTCGTCGGCGTATTTTGCCACCACCTCTTTGTTTGAGGTGACCACGCTCTTGCCCGACTTAAGTGCAGAGATAGTAAACTCGTACGCAGGGTGACTACCACCCATAGCCTCGACTACAACCTCAACCGTCTCGTCCGCGAGTATGTCATCGTAGTTATGTGTTATCAGGCTGGCAAAGGGTGAATCGGGAAAATCACGCTTGTCGAGAATATATTTAACCTCAAACTCCTTCCCACAAAGAGAGGAGAGCTGTGTATTATTATTTGTCAAAAGGTCGACCACTCCACCACCTACTACGCCAAAGCCGAGCACAGCCACCTTAACTGTATTTTTCATAGAGCCTCCGAAATTACTATTTCCAGTATTATATCATGGTTTTTGAAAAAAAGCAAGACAAAAAGGACTATATTTTTCTGAATATTGTATAAAATTAAAACAGAGCGGTTCATAGATAGAACGGCTCTGTTTTTATAATTACTGTTCGGTAATGCCGAGAGATGCCGACTGCGAGTCTTCTGTGATATAGTCAAGAGGGTTGACAGCCACCCCACCTACAAGCATAGAGAAGTGCAGATGTGCCTCGTCCGCCATTTCAGAGACCGATGTGTCACCCACCGTGCCAATTCTGTCGCCGGATACCACCGCGTCCCCCACCGAAATCATACCGATATCTTTGTCGCTGAGGCAGGAATATCTTGTTACAATGTCATCTCTGTGGGTTATCTCCACCGTGTAACCGAGCATCGGGTCGTTGTAGATTTTCGAGATAGTGCCGTCCTCTGCCGCATACACTACGGCACCCTCCTCGGTTTCTATGTCTATACCGCTATGGATTTTCCACGCACCGAGGGTA
>JAZSMN010000061.1:0-2282 GCA_045535925.1 Eubacteriales bacterium | reverse complement strand
GTTTTGCTATTAATAAATGACTCTATGTTATCACAAACAATATTCATACACCTGCATCTGGACTCATATGCACCCCAGGCTGTATGTGGAGTAAAAATAACATTATCAAATCTCTTGATGCGGTCAAATGGCGAGTCTTTGCCAAAGGGCTCCTCGGAGAATACATCGGAGCCAAAAGCAGCGATTCTTCCCTCCTCGATTGCCCTTGCAACATCCTCTTCTACTACAACCTTGCCCCTCGCTGCATTATAGAGCACAACACTCTTTTTCATAAGACTGATGCTATCACTATTTATCATCCCCTGGGTCTCTTTTGTCAATGGGCAATGCAAGGTTATAATATCACTCTCGCGACAAAGGGTGGCAAGGTCGGTGCATTCTACCTCATCGGTCGGTGTTCTTTTGGTGGCAATAACTCTCGCGCCAAATGCCTCGGCTATCCTGCCGACAGCGCGACCTATGTTACCGTAACCTACAATTCCCCATACCTTGCCGCGAAGCTCGTGATATACAGGGGTGAGCTTGTTTGGTGAGTCGCTTTTTGAATACTCGCCGCTCGATACAAAGCTTCTATATTCGTATAAATGTGTATAAAGCGCCAAAGTCGAAGAGACTGTCAGAAGTGCTACGCTATCTGTGGAATACCCCGGTACATTACATACCGCTATGCCATATTCCCTTGCCGCCTCGATATCCACGTTGTCATACCCTGTGGCAAACAGGCAGATTAGCTTTAACCCCTCGGCTTTTTCAAGTATCGCTCTTGTCATTTTAACCTTATTGATTATTACAACATCCGCACCCTTAATTCTTTCCTTTACAAGGTCAGGCTCGGTTTTGTCGTAAGAAACAACCTCCGAGAAGGAATAAAGCCTCTCTATCGGGGTGTCCTCGCCCAGAGATAATCTATCAAGTATTACTGTTTTCATTTTAAGCCCTCAATAATAATAGATATCGTTTGTTCATATTACATATATATTATATCACAAATAAAATATTTTTACAATATTAAATAAAAATATAAAAAAGTATTGACAAACCAAAACATTTGTGTTAAAATAAACATACCTCTAATGAGGGCTTTTTTTATGTGCAATTTTCTGGGACAGCACAGCCCTTTTATGAGGGAGGTATTTTTACGGGTTAAACCCGAATTCTATTAGGAGGTGCCGATATGAGAGTCAAAATTACACTCGTTTGTTCCGAATGCAAACAAAGAAATTATGACACAGAAAAAAACAAGAAGAACGATCCGGACAGGCTTGAAATGAAAAAGTTCTGCCGCTTCTGCCGCAAGCACACCTTGCACAAAGAAAGCAAGTAATTCTGAGAGGTGATCGTATGAAGAAAGAAAATATTTTTGTCCGTCTTTGGAAGAAACTTTGCAAACTTTGTTCTGACACGGTTGGCGAACTTAAAAAGGTGGTTTGGACACCCAAGAGCGAACTTATCAAGAGCACACAGCTCGTTGTAATTGCTGTTGTTGCTGTTGCAGTCGCTATTGCTTTAGTTGACTTAGGAGTTTCCTCTGCAATTAATGGTATCGCCAAACTTATTGGTTAAGAAAGAGGCTGTGTGAATGAGTAATATTGATGAAAAGAACCTTGGTCCCAGATGGTATGTTGCTCATACTTATACAGGTTACGAAAACAAAGTTAAAGATAGCATCGAGATGATCGTTAAGAATCGTGGCCTCGGACATCTTATCTATGATGTTCGCGTTCCGGTTATCACCGAGGTCGTAGTAAACGATAAGGGTGAGGAGAAGATCGTCGAGACTAAAATTCTTCCCAGTTATGTTCTTGTAAAAATGACCATGACAGATGCCAGCTGGCACGTTGTCAGAAACATTACAGGTGTTACGGGATTTGTAGGACCCGGGTCAGAACCTACTCCCCTCACCGATGAAGAGGTTGCCGAACTCAATGTCGAAGGACCTAAGGAGTTCAAATTCAAGGTCGGTGACAAGGTTAAGGTCGTTGCAGGTGTGTTCGAGGGATACGCAGGTATTCTTCAGGAAATCACAGAAGACAAGAACTCTGTGGTTATTCTCGCTAACACAGGCAAGCGCGACATTCCTATTATGGTCGATACCAAAGAGATCGACTTTGACGAATAAGAAATTATTCAACTCTCTTTTTTAAAGAGAAGACGTGGGAGGGAAAAATTCTTTTTTACATTTCCCGATAAAATACCACATATGGAGGTTTATTAATCATGGCTAAGAAAATATCCGGTTATATTAAACTGCAACTTCCTGCAGGCAAGGCTACTCCCCAGCC
>JAZSMN010000137.1:0-22001 GCA_045535925.1 Eubacteriales bacterium | reverse complement strand
CCATCGATGTCAACGAGTATAATCATAGCAAAATAATCCTTCATAACGGTTTGGCTGATATCAACAATATTGGCGCCATACTTTGCGCACTCGGAGCTCGCCATAGCGATAATGCCTACCTTATCCTTTCCAACAACGGTTATAACTGCTCTCATAAACTCTCCTTTTTGCCATTGGCTTAAAACATTTGTATTTATTTTACTATATTTATTTGTTTTATGCAAGGGGTGGGGAGAAAAAAATTATAAAAGGGCAAAAGTAACACAGAAGGGCGAAAAAACGGACTCTTGACTGTTGAATTTTTGCGCTTTGTATGGTAAAATAGGTATACAAGAGGGAAATTTACCCCAAGAAGGCTGGTTGGTGGAATTTTTGTGGATATAAAGGCGCACCACCGAGGGCGCGAGGCCAAAAAGGAAAAAGTGGAGTGACTTTTGGTTTTGAGCGGGCACAAAAAATGCGCGTGGCGTCCTTTGGTTTTGAGCGAACACAAAAATGCGCGTGGCGACCTTTGGTTTTGAGCGAACACAAAAAATACGCGTGGCTACCTTTGGTTTTGCAAGAATACAAAGATGCTTTGCGCAAATGAAAAAGAATGCGCGTGGTGTTTTTAACCTTGCGCCAGCATATAAAAAACGGAGGCAATATGAGAGAGCTGTCTGGTATTGTTATAGTGAATAAAGAGGCGGGACTATCCTCGCAGGCGGTGGTAAACCGCGTCAAGAGAATATTTGGAGTAAAAAGGGCGGGCCATACCGGCACGCTTGACCCTATGGCGACGGGGGTTTTGCCCGTGCTTATTGGCAGGGCGGTAAAGGCCAGCGAGTTTATGCTCACCGCGGATAAGCACTATGGCGCGACCTTGCGCCTTGGGATAACCACCGACACCGAGGACACCACAGGCGAGGTGTTGACTCACTCGGATGATATCCCGGGGGAGGCTGAGGTGATGAGGGCGATATCCGCCCATGTAGGCAAAATTATGCAGACTCCCCCTATGTATTCAGCGCTAAAGGTGGGTGGCAAAAAGCTGTATGAGCTGGCACGCGAGGGCGTGGTTATAGACCGACAGGCCCGTGAGATAACCGTCTATTCAATAGAGGCAAAGAAGCTTACCGACACCGACTATTACCTTGATATAAAGTGCTCCAAGGGCACATATATACGCACCCTGTGCTCGGATATTGGCAGAATGCTTGGCTGTGGCGGTGCTATGGCAACACTACAAAGATTGACCGCCTCGGGCTATTCATTAAGCGATGCGCACACTCTCGCGGAGCTTGAGAATATGAATGAAATCGAGAGGGATGGGGTTTTAAGAAATGTGGAGGAAATCTTTGAGAAATTCCCGGTAGTGACTCTCCCGGCTTTTTACTCAAGGCTTGCACATTCCGGACTTGAAATCTACCAAAAGAAGATAGGCGAGAGCCACCCTGTTGGCAGCCTTGTCAGACTCTATGACGAGGGTGGATTTTTCGCCCTTGGCGAGGTCAGGGAATATGAGGATGGCTCTGCGATAAAGCCAATTCGCCGCTTTGACCTTTAATTTTGAGGGGAAACTACTGTTTCTTATTTGATAGATTTTTTAGAATTTGTGGGTAAACGTCCGTTTTTGGTTGTCGCAACTTTGTAGAATTTGTGGGTAAATACCAATAAGGGCATACCCGTGTAAAAAATAACACAAAAAAGAGCACATTACTCTTTAAACGTAAGAGGGATATGTAAATAACTATTTACATTTGGTGAGGATATGGCGAGGGAATGGACAAAAACACAACTGAAAGCTATTGAAACCTGTGGCCACACACTGCTGGTTTCTGCCGGAGCAGGATCGGGAAAGACCACCGTGCTTATAGAGAGAATACTTCGTTCTATCTTTGCCGATGAGCCTGTCGGGGTAGACGAGATTTTGGTAGTTACATATACTCGTGCGGCGGCCGCGGAGCTTCGCGATAGGCTTGCCGATGAGCTTAAAAAGGCTCTTTTGGTTGACCCAAACAACGAGTTTTTGCAAAGACAGCTATATCTTTTGCCTGCCGCAAAGATTTGTACTATCGACTCCTATTGTGCCGATTTGGTCAAGAGGAATGCAGAGAGGGTTGGTGTTTCGCCAGCATTTCGTGTGCCTGATGAGGCCGAGTGTCAGCTCCTGGCCGAGAACCTTCTTGACGGTATGTTCCGTGACATGTACGAGGGACGTCTGCCTGAGGTCGCAACCGCCGATGAGATTTCCGACCTTTGTGACGCGCTTACCGACAATGGCAGACAAAAGGACCTCTCGGTTATCATAAGGATGATTTATTCCTCTACCAAGAATGCCGACCTGGGTGTTGGTATGATTACCCCGCTTGTCGAGGAGTATAACCCAGAGAAGTTTACTACGGTGGAGAACACTCGTTTTGGTGCGTATATACTTAAGCGGGTCGAGGAGTTTTGTCTGCACTATCAAAAGGTATTTACCTCGGTTGTTGCCGAGCTTGAAGGGGCAGAGGGGAAAAATGTCTCCAAATTACAGAATATGCTACTTTCAGACCTCGAGTATATCGGCTCTCTTTTGGGTGCGATTAACGAGGGGTATGATGCTACCCGCGAGCTGATTTTTGGCTACAAGCTCTCGAGAACCGAATCCAACAACGACGAAAGCCTACCGCCTACAACAATTCTTCGTGGCGCTTACAAGGACAAGCTTAAGCACTTTGGCGAGAAATTTTTCTTCTCTCCCACCGAGCACTGGAAGAGGGTTTATGCTGATATGTACCCCCTCCTTACCGTGCTTTTGCGAGTGCTCCTGAGGTTTGACGAGCTTTATAGAAAAGAGAAGGCAAGACTCTCTATCTGCGAGTTTTCCGACCTTGAGAGATATGCTTACGAATGTCTATACGACGGCGAGGAGCTCTCCGAGGTGGCAAAGGCAGAGCGCGAGTCACTGCGTGCAGTTTTTGTGGATGAATACCAGGACGTAAACCGCCTGCAGGATAGAATATTCAGCGCTGTAACCCCCACGGCCTCTGGCTTTATGGTGGGTGATATCAAGCAGTCGATATACCGCTTCAGGAGTGCGGCGGCGGACATTTTTGCGGGTATGAAGATGACCTACCGCGAGATAGACTTGGCACAGGAGGGCGAGAATGCGGCTGTCTATATGTCGGAAAACTTCCGCTGTGACAGGGGCGTTATCGACTGTGTGAACGAGATATTTGACAAGGTGTTTTATCACCTACGAGATACCATAGGCTACCTGCCCGAGGATAGGCTTATTTGTTCAAAATACAGCGCCAACCCCTCTTCCGAGCCGCCCCTTGCAAAGCCCGAGATGTGCCTTGTGGATATGACGGCGCTAAACGGCTATTACAAGGAAAAGGGCTGGGACCGTGTTAAAAATGAGGAGGCTACCGCTCTTGTCGTTGCCGAAAAGATAAACGAGATGATAGAGGCGAGCAAGGATGAGGAAAAGCCTTACAAATACTCGGATTTTGCGATAGTTATGCGTAGGGCAAAGGGTAGGGCCCAGGTGTACAAAAGGGCGCTTGACCACTATGGCATCCCCTCGGTTTTAGTCGAACAGGCCAAGTTCTTTAGTGAGCCCATTGTCGAGCTTGCTGTGTCGCTGCTCAATGTGGTGGACAACCCAAGCAAGGATATCTACCTCGCCGCTGTAATGCTTTCGCCCCTCTATGAGTTTACCCCCGACGAGCTTTCGTTTATAAGGAGTGAGGGTGGTGACAGCCTCTACACCTCTCTTCTTCGATATGTGAAAAAGCATCCCGAGTTTGAAAAAGGGACAGGCTTTGTCGAGGCTATTGCCCGCTATCGTCTAATCGCCGAGGGCACAGCCGCCGACAGGCTTCTTATGAGGCTCTATCACGAGTCGGGCCTATTCTCTCTTGGAGCAAGAGAGGGGTCGAAGGAGCACCTGCTCCGCCTCTATGAGTGCGCTCGCAGTTATGAGCACACCTCTTTTAAGGGGCTTTTCAACTTTATAAACTATATAAACAGCATATCCTCCCGCAACAACTCGCTTGACAAAAGAGAGACACCAAAGGGTGAGAACGAGGTTAAGATAGTCACCGTCCACGCATCCAAGGGCCTGCAGTATCGTGTGGTATTCTTCGTTGGAATTGAGGACACGATAGGGGGAGGTAGCATTGGCACACCTCAAAGACTTAAATATGCGGAAAACTTTGGTATCGGCATGCTTACTCGCACAGAGGGTGGGCTCGCCCTGGTAAAAAACTCCACTCGCGAGGTTATCGATGATTATACCAAGAGGTGCGAGCTTGAGGAGCTGTCAAGAATAGTCTATGTGGCACTTACCAGAGCCTCGGAGAGGTTGTATTTTGTCGGCGCAAAGGCAGGTCTTGAGAATGAAATTAAGCTTCGCCGGGTGGAGCGCGAGTATCTCTCGGACTACTCTATCTACGAGCAAACCTCTCCTCTTGCGATGGCTCTCTCGTCCAAGGAATGGCAGGTCTATTCGCCGGATGAGTTTCTCGATACACTCCCGGAGCCACTCTCGTTGCAGGGGAATATTCCCATCAGTGAAATGCTCGGTCAGGACGCAAAACCTGACACGGGTATGGACCTGGAGGGTAAAATCGACCCCAAAACACTGGATTTGTGTAAACAAAGATTTACATTTGAATATCCATATAAGCACTTGACCATCACCCCTGAAAAGACGGCGGTGTCGGTGCTCTCGCCAAGACTGCTCGACAAGCTCGAGGAGGAAGAGGAAGGCTCTTCGTCTTATGGCTTTTCTATGCCTCCGCTTGGTGTTCTACCCGAGTTTATGGGTGGAAATGAAAGCGATGCGAGTGCAAAGCGGGGAATTGCCACCCACCAGTTTATGCAGTTCTTTGATATTTCAGCTCTTAAGAACAACGGTCTTGAGAGCGAACTTAAAAGGCTTGTAAATACGGGATATCTTACAGAGACCGACCTTGACAGAATCCGCACCGAGGAGCTTGAACTATTTACTCGCTCCGACCTTTTTGCCCTGATGCAGGGGGATGTAAAATTGTATCGCGAGATGCGTTTTAATGTCAATATGCCTGCCGAGCTCTTTGTTGAAAACGAGGAGCACAAGGAAAAATATTTCGGCAGGCAAATCCTTGTCCAGGGTGTTATCGACTGTATCATAGAGGAAGGGGATGGTAGCCTGCACCTGGTAGATTACAAGACTGACAGGCTTCTCGACTCGGAAATTCGGGATATTGAAAAGGCGAGGGAAAAGCTCACGAGGGAGCACAAGACCCAGCTCGGTTTTTACAGCGAGGCTATTCTTCGCATATTTGGTGTTCGCCCCGCCACAATACAGGTGTATTCCACGGTTCTTGGCAGACTTGTCGATATTGATATCACTTAATTTTTGCCAAAAATCTCCTGCTACTAAAAAGCAACGCAGAAAAATGATTTTTTGGCAAGCCGTTTTAGGCAAAGGAGCGAAAATTCATATATTTTAAATGTAAATGGGCAAAGCAAATTGAATTGCTTTGCCCTCAATTTTTGATTTCCTAAAAGCAAGCGCCGCGGTTTTGTTATGGATGTTTATGCCATAACTCTCTTTATATGTTTTGCGGCAAAAAAACTTTTTTACAATTATATTATTATGCAATTTTGCTCTAAATTTGCAGGTTATGTCAAAAAAATCAAGAAATAAGAGAGAGTTTTGCTAAAAAAATTAAGGAAAGAAAATATTAATTGTTGTATAATTAAACCAAAGCATATAAAATTCTATTGTTATAAGAGCACGCGTAAGAACTCACGGTGTGTAAAGGCCTCGATTAGCGAGCGAACTTTTATAATGATGCGTTTTTAGGTGCAAAAATGCTTAACTAAAGCAGATGGAGGATAATTTATGAAAGATGGACTTTCGAGAATACTTTCTCTGATTCTCGCCCTGTCGATTATTCTGTCGATGTTCACCGTGTTTGCGTATGCGGCTGACACCACGACAGATGGAGAGACCGAAGGCGAGGTAGATGAAGGTGCGGCTCTTCTGGAAGAGGTGAAGAAGAAGTATCCTAGCTTCGAGCTTCTTTATCAGCGCGACTATGCTGAAGGCTGGGATGTTGGAAACGGTGTGACCGTTACCGACAATGGAAGTAAGCTGACAATCGACAAAGAGGTTGGCGCAGACTTCCGTAACAACTACTTTATGAGATATGAGGTGTTCTCGACCCAGAACTCTTATTTTGAATGGGTATATAGAACCAAGCATGAGGTTGGCTCGGTTATCGAGTTTGACCTTAAGGCGGATGACTACTGCCAGTTCCCTGATTTCCTTTACGCAATCACAGGTTCTGGTGATACTCGTACATTCCCTATGCTGGTTTCGATAGAGAACGGTCAGGCGTATGTTGCGCAGTCTTATAGACATTCGGATGGCAAGACCTCTTACACCTCCAAGCCTGTGTGCTCTATTACCGAGTGGACACACTTTGCGATAGTGTTTGACTACACCTATTCTACATACCCTGTTGAGGACGCGGAAGGTAACATAACATACCTTGAGGACAACTCCTACTTTATGTGTTACATATACGTCGGGTCCACCGAGGAGTATAACAAGACCGGAGAGCTTGAGCTTATCAGCGCGATGGAGATGGCTGGTAAGGATACCGGTATTATTGACCCCACCGACGAACAGGGCAGAACCAAGAAGTATGCGAAGGGCGTAAACTATCTTCGTTTCCAGGTTAAGAGCAATATGCCCGAGTCCGACTTTGGCTCTTCGCTTTGCATGGACAATATGGTTGCATACTCCGGCGCAAATGAGTATGGACTTGCCGCTCCCGAGATGGGACATGGCTCGGGCGTTGACGAGACATACAGTAAGACTATCGAGATAGTTGGTGCCGGTACTGTCAAAAAAGAGGCAAAGGACTATATCAACGAGGGTATAGCAATGAAGGTTGGCACTCATTATATGAGAGCTAACGGCGAGCGCACACCTATTATGCTTGATGAAAACGGCGTAGCATACGGCGCTCCTCTTAAGATTGATGACGCGATCTATGTTCCTCTTCTTCCCCTTCTTGACTATTTGAATTATCCTTATTATATACGTAACGAGGGTATGTTTGTCGACATTTCGACAGGCAACGCTGCTTCCTATGTTGCGGCAGGCAACAAGGCGGCAACCGTTAGCGGCGAGCGTGTAGAGCTTAATGCTGCACCCGGCTTCTACAATAATGTTTTGTATATTGATTACAGAGACATTGAGACTCTTCTTCCCGGCTATTACGGCGACTATGACGACATGGGCTTTATCGCTATAACCACCCAGAAGGACGTTATGGACAGATCCAAGGACCTTAACACCATGGTCGACATAATGAAGGAGTTTATCTTTGATTATGTAAGCGCAGAGCAGGTTATCATCGACGTTATGGAAAACACCAATAACTTCGATCACCCCTATCTCTTCGCGCGTCAGGAAAAGTTCGACTGGCTCAGCGACATATACTATGGTCGCCTTGACGAGAGCACGTATGACGAAAGAATTGAAGGTTATATCGACCAGACTCTTCGTAGCGCAAACACCGCTTACCAGAGATATGCCAAGTGGATAAAATCCGAGGTTAGACTTGCCAACACCAACAAGTATCAGTTTGTTGATGCCTCCGGCAGAACGGTTCAGAACCTTATGATTAACGAGGCAACAGGTGCGCTTACCGCTTATGACGGCACTACTGTTTATCTTGTTACTAATGGCAACAAGAACAACAAGGTTGAGGTAACCAACAAGAAGGACCTTCCTTCCGACGTTTCCCTTACCATATACGGCAGAACCTGGGCCGAGGACGAATATATCGGTCTTATGAGCGACGAGGAAATTCTTGCTCGTTACGGTGCAGGCGATTATCCTGAGGTATCGCTTGAGATGCCCTACCAGGATTCCTACGGCTATGACCCCGCGGGTGGTAGAAGTGCTCTTAACTATCGTACCCTTCGCATTGAGCCTATGGCTATGGCTTGGCAGATAACCGGCGACATAAGATATGTCCTTGCAGGCTTTGAGATTTGTCTTCGTGTTTGCGAGTGGACACACTGGGGTCCCGGTCACTTCCTTAACTGTGCAGACGGCGCAACCTTCATTGCATACTTCTACGACTGGTGCTATGACGCGATAATGGCGCTTTACAATGGCACCGATGATATCGACGGTGACGGTCAGGCAGACTTTGATATGTCTATCGTTAACAAGTACCTTGCGAGCAAGGGTCTTGACTACTCCTACTTCGATCTTGACATCATTTATGATGCTCTTTATGAGAAGGCGGTTTACGAGGGCGCAAATGCTTGTAAGGGTATCAACACCGTATATCAGAGCCCTATCTGTGGCCCTCAAAGTAACTTCTATCACAACAAGGTGGACAGTAACTGGGTTGCAGTTTGTTCCTCCGGTATGATTTTGTCCTCCCTTTGCCTTCTTGACAAGGCGGATGACGCGACTATAAGCGGGGATGACCAGGAGGCTATTGATACCGCATCTTGGCTTATCTCCAACAACATTTGGGGACTTGCTGACCACGGTCTTGGTACATACGCGCCCGACGGCTCTTACGTAGAGAGCCCCGGATACTGGTCCTACGGTACAAACAACCTCTTCGAGCTCTGTATGGCTCTTGAGTCTGCGGCAGGTACTACCTACGGTCTTATGGACTGCTGGGGTATCGATACCACCTGTAATTTTGCTTGTGCTGTTGAGTCCAGTGACTACCGTAAGTTCAACTACCACGACGACAAGATGAACGAGCCTATAGATACCGAGTTCTTCTTCTATGTTGGTAGATACTTTGGCAACGACGGTCTTATCAATGTAAGACTTAATCACCTGGCAGGCGGCAAGGAGGTTAACACCTACGACCTGCTCGCATATCCCGAAGGCGATGTCAAGGATGTTGCTCCTATGGCACTCGACTACTTCTCTGAAAACCTTGACCTTTACACCGCGAGATCCTCTTGGGAAAAGGGCGCACTTTATGTTGGTATGATGGGTGGCTACAACGAGGTAAGCCACGGTCAGATCGACGCAGGTTCCTTCGTATACCACAATGGCGGCAACGCTTGGATTATCGATATCGGTACCGAGGATTACAACGTTTACTCCTTCGGTAGCAGCGGTGCAAGATACAGATATTACAGAATGAAGCCCGAGGGCAACAATACCATCGCAATCTCCTCCGAGCCCAAGCTTATCCCCTACGGACAGGAGCAGTATGCTGGTGCTACTATGATTAAGTATGGCGCCAACGAGTATGGTTCTTACTCTGTTCTTGATATGACAGATACACTTAACGGCAAGGCTACCTATTGGTACAGAGGTATGCTGCTTACCAATGATAGAAAGACCACGATAATCCAGGATGAGATTACCTTTGCGGGTGGTGTTCAGGATGTAAACTGGTTTGCACACTTCAGCGACAAGTTTGTCACAGGATATAAGCTTTCTTCCAATGGCAAGACTGCTTACCTGATGAGTAGTAACAAGGAAAAGGTTCTTCGCGTAAGCATCATCTGTGCTAACACAAGTGTTAGATTTGAGGTTTGGGATGCGTACACCTATGTACACAACCAGGAGGATACAGGTACAGTTAGCCCTGAATTCTCGACAAGCCACGGCAAGTCTCCCGAGTATGACAGAAGCGAATACCAAAAGCTTGTTATCCAGGCAGACAATGTTGCTTTGCTTAATATTGCGGTTGTTATTGAGGAAATAGACACTTGGACTATGGAGTCGGATAATGAAATCGACCTCGGTTACACCTTCACTCCTTCCAAGGGTGATACAATGCTCAAGTGGGAGCCCACTGCTGACAAGCGTGCCGGCGGCGGTGTTCCTGGCGGCGGAGAGGAAGTAGACACCAATGTTCGCGGTAAGCAGAACCCCGCTACCATCCGTCCTAACATTCTCAAGCTTGACAACTACTTCGCAGAGCCTAACGGCTTCCGTGATGACCTTGATATGGTTTACTATGTTCTTACCGACCTTGAGTATGTTGTGGCATTCTTCCGCTCGGATATGTCCATACTTAATAGCTACAAGGAGCAGGTTGAACGTTACAAGGTATACAAGGCAACATACGATGCCTTTGTAGACGGCACTAACGAAATAATTTCCGAGAGAGCAAGCCTTGCAGAGATTTTGATGGGTCTTTAATCCCACAATAAAATCAGATAAATCAAGAGGCACAGCCCCCTTCTATGTGCTGTTGGTACTTTGTGCGCTTGGTTTTAGGATAAATAAGGCTTGGAAATGAGCCGACAAGCACCCGAGGAAACTCGGGTGCTTTTGTTATATAAAGGGCGCTTTGATATTAAAAGGCGCTTGGTTATTAAAAGGGCGCCAAGTTGTTTAAAAGGGGTAAAGGCTTGTAAAAATATTTTTATATAAAAATGTGCTCGGATGTGCTAAAGGTGCTTTTGTATTTAAGAGGTGCCTTGTGTGAAAAAGGTTTTATAAGTGTGGGGCGTGTAAATCTTGTAGAGCGAGGTTTTGCCTTTGGGAAAAAGTTTTAGCAATACTATTGAAAAGTCTCGGGAAATTTTATATAATATAGGTATAAGAAAAAGAAAAATTCCTGGAGGTTATATGAAATCGATGCGAAAAATAACGGCGATGCTTATGGCTATGTCGCTAATTCTTGCGGTGTTTACTTTTAGTGCAAGTGCTGCAGGTGTGGACGACTTGAATACTGCCGTAGCACAGATGTCAATCGCCGAGGGATATTCAAATAGACAGGCCGCAGCACTTAATGCTATGGATATTTATAACGGCCTTGATGATGCGGAAAAGGAGCAGGTGGCCCATCTCTATCTTAAAATACAAGAGACGATAGCCGAGCTTGATGAGATAAAGGCGATGGCCGATGAGTTTATAATGCTGGTTGCTACCATATCCGATGTGGCTGTTGGTGACATAATGGGAGTTATCGAGCGCGCCGAGGTTCTTGTAGTTGACCAGACCTATCCGGGCATCACCGAGGCAAAACAAAGCCTTGCAGAGTTGAAGGCCGCCCACCTTCTGCTTGTGGAAAACTGTCTGTTATTTATTGATGCTGTGGCTGTGGCAGAGCAGCTCAGTATCGAGGAGTATTTGGAGCTTAAGGCGGCTGTTGCCGAGGCGGAGAAATACATATCCTCTATAAACCAGTCCTACCCCGGTGTTTCTGGCGCATATCTTTCCTACACCTTTATCATCTCCGAGATTAACACAAAGGAGAGGTATACCGAGGGTATTGTTAGCAGAATAAATGCTATGATAAATGCCGAGACGTATATCGAAAAGCTGACTATCCAAAACGAAATAGCAAACCTTATAAGGGACGACAACTATCTCCCCGATTATGCGGGCCTTACCGAGGAGCTGCTGCTTCAAATGGCAGAGACCGAGGAATATATGGGTCAGTGCGTAATCAATGCAACCAGGTTTATCCTTATGGTTGATGCGGTTGCTACCGCAGAGAATTACCGCGGAGCGCTTATCGCCTGCTACCCTTATTTAGAGGGTGTGGACCTTACCGTTGACGGCGCAGAGGCCGCAAAGGATAGCTTCGACGAGATGGTCGAGGAGTACAACGAGGTTGCAAGCTACTGTAACAGCCTTATGAGTGGCAAATAAATTTAGGTGGACGGAGGGCTTTCTCCGTCCATGCACTTTTAGGAGAAAAAATGAAGATAACCGAAATAATTAGTGGTCCTCGCCCAAGTCTATCCTTTGAGGTCTTTCCTCCAAAGAGTGAGGTGACCTATGAGGGAATAATGGCGGCAACAAGCGAGATAGCATCCTTAAACCCCGGATATATGAGTGTAACCTATGGCGCGGGCGGGGTCACCGACAAATATACCGCCACCATAGCACAGAGTATACAAAATATGGGGGTCACCCCTCTTGCGCACCTTAGCTGTATTGCGTCGAGCAAGGAGGGAATAAGAGCCTCTCTTGGGGACCTGCGTGACAAGGGAATAGAGAATATTCTCGCCCTGCGCGGAGATATCCCCGAGGGGATGGATAGAGAAAAGAGCGAGTACCGATATGCCAGCGACCTTATACGAGAGATACGCGACTATGGTGGATTTTGTATAGGTGGTGCTTGCTATCCCGAGAGCCACCCCGAGAGTGAGAGCGGCGAGAGCGATATCGAGGCGCTTAAGATAAAGGTGGATAGCGGATGCGAATTTCTCACCACGCAGATGTTCTTCGACAATAATGTAATCTACAATTTTATGTACAGGCTTATGCGCCGAGGGGTGGATGTGCCTGTTATCCCCGGTATTATGCCTGTGACAAACGCGAAACAGATAAAGCGCATCGCGGCAATATCGGGAAGCGCCCTGCCACAGAGGTTCTTGAGGCTGATTGACAGATATGGCGACAACCCCGAGGCGATGAAGCAGGCGGGCATAGCCTATGCAACCGAGCAGATAATAGACCTCTATGCCAACGGCTTTAATGCGGTGCATATCTACTCTATGAACAAGCCTGATGTAGCAAGAGCCATAAAGAACAACATCTCGGCTATTATAGAGGGGTGAAAAACTGGACGGGTGGCACCCGTGTTGAGAAAATAAAGGGTAACCTGATTAGAATTGACCACAGAGAGCTTGCCACGAGGCTTGGTGGCTCTACCGAGGAAATGCAAAGTATTATTTACAATTCGGTGCTCGACAACATTTCTGCAGCCTATTCTGTTACACTTGCCCCTGTAAGCGAGGTGGATGGTGTACTCACCCTTTGTGATAGAGAGATAAAGAGCTCCGACCTTCTTAAAGTGGTGTCGGGGTGCGAAAGGGTGGTGCTCCTTGTGGCGACCCTTGGCTTTGCCCTTGACAGGTACATTTTCTCTCTTGGAGTGAGGAGCGCTTCTATGCAATTTGTGGCTGATGCGCTTTCTGATGCACTTATTGAGGGTGTGTGTGATATGGCAGAGGTCGATGTGGGCGAGTCCTTTAAGCTTGGCAACAGATTTTCTCCAGGATATGGCGACCTTCCGCTATCGGTGGGTAGAGATATCGTGAATGCTACTCGCTCGGATGCTTCCCTTGGTATTAGGTACACCGACTCTGGTCTTGCCCTGCCAAAAAAGACTGTTACGGCTATTATTCCTGTTTTTGATTAGTGGCTTGCCTCTTTTGGCGGCAGATTTTTTGATTTTCTATCTATATTTTGCAAAGAAATCAGGGTTTGGTATTGCTTTTACCTTTCCTCTTTTGTTTATTAGTTTGTTTTCCTCGGCTTTTGCCGAAAAGGAGTTATAATGTATTCTTTCCTTCAAAGGATAAAAAAGGAGCGTCTATATTTTGACGGTGGTACGGGTGCCTTGCTATCGGCTCGCGGTTTTTTGCGTGCAGGCGAGCCCCCCGAGCTTCTAAACATTACCAACCCTGACGCTATTTATAATCTGCATCTTGAGTACCTACGGGCGGGCGCGGATATTATTAAGACGAATACCTTTGGCATAAATTCAAGAAAGTATGATAATTATAAGGAGCTGATAGAGAGGGGTGTCTCTCTCGCTGTCCGTGCAAGAGATGAGGCGAAAAAAGAGGGTCTTGTCGCTCTTGATATCGGTCCGCTTGGCCGAATGCTCTCTCCCATAGGCGACCTTGATTTCGAGGTGGCGGTGGGGATTTTTGCCGATACAGTGAGGGCGGCAGAGGGGCTTGGAGCCGACCTTGTGCTTGTCGAGACTATAAGCGACCTGTATGAGGCAAAAGCGGCGGTCCTTGCGGCAAAGGAAAACTGCTCGCTCCCTGTGGTGGTGACCCTTACCTTCGGTAGCGACGGCAAGCTTATGAGCGGTGCAGATGTTAGGGGTGTGGTGGCAACCCTCGAGGGTCTTGGTGTTTCTGCCCTGGGTATAAACTGCTCGCAAGGGCCAAAAGAGATGCAAAGGACGGTAGAGAGCCTGCTCGAGTACGCGACCGTGCCCGTGGTGGTAAACCCCAATGCGGGCCTGCCGAGATTTGACCGAACAAAGACGGTCTATGACCTCTCCCCCTCCGAGTTCGCCGCCAGTATGGTAGGTATGGTAGAGATGGGCGCAGGCCTTGTAGGTGGGTGCTGTGGTACTACACCTGAATATATTGCAGCACTTAAAGAGGCGACAAAGGATATCCCCTTTGTGATGCCGAAGAAAAAGACAAGAACTCTTGTCTGTTCCTCTACTCACGCGGTAGAGATAGGAAAAATTCCGCTCCTTGTGGGCGAGAGGCTCAACCCTACCGGCAAGCCAAAAGTAAAGGCGGCACTAAGAGGCGAGGATATGACCTACCTTTGTGCCGAGGCGCTGGCGCAATATGACGATGGCGCGGACATTCTCGACCTAAATACAGGGCTCGCCGATGTGGACGAAAAGAGTCTTATGTGCCGCGCTGTCCACGAGATACAGGCGGTGTGTGACCTACCCTTGCAGATAGATACGGCGAGGGGTGATGTGCTTGAAGCTGCTATGCGAATATACTGTGGCAAGCCGCTTGTAAACTCGGTAAACGGCAGCGAGGAGAGTATGAAAACCGTCTTCCCGCTTGTCAAAAAATATGGCGGTGTGGTTATAGCCCTGACTATGGACGAGGAGGGGATACCCGAGAGTGTACAGGGTAGAGTCGACATAGCCGTGAAAATTGTGAAGAGGGCTGAGGAGTGGGGAATAGATAGAAGCGAGTTAGTCTTTGACCCCTTGGCGCTGGCCGTTGCATCGGGGGACGACAATGCGTTGGTGACTCTTGGAACGGTAAAGGCGCTTGGAGATATGGGTCTTTACACCTCGCTTGGCGTGTCTAATGTATCCTTTGGGCTTCCTGCTCGCGCGGTGCTAAACTCCGCGTTTTTGTCGGCGGCTCTGTGGGGTGGCTTGGACCTGGCTATTGTAAACCCGTCGAGTGCCGATTTGATGAATGCATATCTATCCTATCTTGTCCTATCGGGCAAGGATAAGGGGTGCGAGAGATATATTGGAGGAGTGCGTCAGCTCTCTGAGAGTGGCGCGACCGAGAAGAAAAGCCGAGAAAACAGCGATAATATCACCCTCGAGGAGGCGATTGTCCGCGGACTTGTGGAGGTGGCAGAGAGCGAATGCCGTCTGCTTATGCTTACCCATAGCGCCATGGAGGTGATAAACGACAGGATAATCCCCGCCCTTGACCGTGTTGGCAAGGAGTTTGAGGAAAAAAAGCTCTATCTACCCTCGCTTCTTCGTTCTGCTGAGGCGGCATCGAGAGCCTTCGGCGTAGCAAAAGAGTATTTTCCTAAGGGTGAGAAAAGGGCAGAGAAGACCATAGTGCTCGCTACTGTAAAGGGGGATATCCACGATATAGGCAAGAATATTGTTAAGCTTGTTTTTGAGAGCTATGGCTTTAATGTGGTGGACCTGGGACGCGATGTGCCCGCCGAGAGAATTGTAGAGGCGGCAAAGAGGTATAGGTCCGATATTGTGGGCTTAAGCGCCTTGATGACAACGACCCTGCCTGCAATGGCACGCACAGTCGAGCTTTTAAAGGCCGAGTGCCCTGAGGTGAAAGTGATTGTCGGAGGTGCTGTGCTTACCGAGAGATATGCCACAGAGATAGGAGCGGATTTTTATGCCTCCGATGCTATGTGTGGTGTGAGATACGCGACTAAAAACTAAATTTGGGGCTGCTTCATTTAGGCATAACCGAACGAAAGAGGCAGGGGCACAAAAATATAAATATAAGTGCCTCTGCCTAAAATAATGTCTATCCGGAGAAAATCTAAGGTAAAAACCTAAGGTTTTCTCTTTTTTATTAGTTTTTCGTTCTATCGCTGTTTACTCGCTCGACGTATGCTAATACGCCTCACGCTTGCAAACAACGATTTCTGCTCTAAATCAAGCAAGCCCCGAAAGCTGCTTCTCACTAAAAATTCAGAAAACATTGTATTTTGGGGTATAAAGCTTTGGAAATATTGAATTTTTAGTGACTCAGCCTCTATGCCATACCCGTGTCAAATTATTGCAAGTATTTATGGAGAAATAGAAATGTAAATGTAAATAATGCTTTACATATAGCATAGTTTGGTTGAGGTTGCTTGTGCTTCATATTTTAAGTGCATACTACACTTGGTGTATGTTTTTTACTTAACAGGATGCAGCTCCCCACACAACATACCAACTGATAATTAAATAGGATATAGAGCTCCACTTTTTCTTGTCTGCAACCTGCAAACAGGATATCGCGCCCCACAAATAAAATAAAACCGAGTGAAAACAACCCCTAAATCCCCACACGCCTTGCAAAACTTGCCGCAAACCGTGCTGTAAATCCCCACCTTTCTGTTTTGTTTGGTCTTTTGTGTGAAATTTTATGGCTTGTTTGTAAGACAAAGGCTAAAAGGCGGTAGTGTTGCAGATATTATTGGGCTTTTCTTTGAAATTAATCGCTGTTGTTTTGGATTATATTCCCCACATCTTCCATTATTTTTGATATTTCTTGTTGTCAGAGTGCCATTATATGGTACTCTTTTTTGGTTATATGGCTTTATAGCCCCACAAATGGCTGTATAATTCGGTCTTTTAATGAATGTTGCGCGGATTATTGCGTTATTTTTTGTGCTGTATGTGGGTGCTCGCCCCACCTTGTTGCTTGGATGCTTTGCCGACAAACCCGGGATTTGCTTATTTCATTATTTTATATATTTTGTTAATATTTTATTTACAAATGTATGTTATAATATTAAATTGTATAATTATATGGTTGTCGTTTTTATTACATATATGGTTTATAGGCAACCTAAAACTAAACCGACAAAACCGAAAGGATATTAAATATGGTAAAGGTTGAAAATCTGACAAAGCGTTATGGCTCGCTGTATGCACTCTCTGATGCATCCTTTGAAATTGGCGAGGGCGAGATAGTTGGTCTGCTTGGCCCTAATGGTGCCGGAAAGAGTACGGCGATGAATATACTTACAGGCTATCTTTCCTCTACAAGTGGTAAGGTTACCATTGATGGAATAGATATGCTCGAAAATCCCATAGAGGCAAAGAAGCGCATCGGCTTCCTCCCCGAACAGCCCCCTCTCTATCCCGAGATGACGGTTATGGAGTACCTAAACTTTGTCTTTGACCTTAAGTCCTGTACCCTCGATAGGGACAAGCACCTCTCACAAATTATCTCGGAGGTTAAGCTCACCGAGGTGAAGGACAGGCTTATTGCCAACCTCTCCAAGGGTAATAAGCAGCGCGTGGGTATTGCCCAGGCTCTTATAGGCGACCCCAAGGTGGTTATCTTTGATGAGCCCACCGTAGGTCTTGACCCAAAGCAGATTTTGGCGGTTAGAAATATGCTTCGCACCCTTGCAAAGCACCATACAGTTATTCTCTCCACCCATATTCTTGCCGAGGTGCAGGCTGTATGCGAGAGAGTGATTATCATAAACAAGGGTAAGATTATAGCCGACGAGCGCACTGAGGATATAGTCAAGACCATCGAGGATGGCTATCGCTACCGTGCGAAGATTTGCGGCCCGGCGAAGGAAGTGGAAACAGCACTCTGTCGCGTTGGCGGAGTGAAGAAGGTGGAGTCCACAGGCGACCGCGATGGCGACTCTTATGCCTTCATTGTTGAGGCGGACAAGGGTATCGATGTGCGCAAGCCCCTGTTTAACCTCTGTGCCACCAAGGGCTGGCCTCTTATTGGTCTTGAGCCTGTGGGCACAGACCTTGAAACCGTGTTTATTAGACTTGTAGACCGTTCTGACGGAGTGGTAGAGCCTACCGCAAGACGTCGTAGGTCTCGTTAAGGAGGAAGAAAAATGCTTGCAATATTTAAAAGAGAGCTGAAGGCCTACTTTACAGGCGTTATCGGTTATGTTTTCCTTGTTATATATCTTGCGGTAGCGGGAATTCTCTTTAGCTTTACCACTATGTTCTCGATGTCCGCCGATGTATCCTCCTACTTTACCTTTATGCTTATATTCTCGGCTATCGTTCTTCCTCTTTTGACTATGAAGTCCTTTAGCGAAGAGAGAAAGACCAAGACCGAGCAGCTCCTGCTTACAGCTCCTGTGTCGCTGGTGTCTATGGTAATGGGCAAGTTCCTCGCCTCCTACCTTGTGTATGCGGCGGCTACACTCCTCACCTCGCTTTATTTCCTGTTCCTTATCCCCTATGCTGTGCTCCAGTTTATGACCCTCATCGGCAACGTGGTGGCGCTTTTGCTTGTGGGAATGGTATTTATTTCGATAGGTCTGTTTGTATCCAGCCTTACCGAAAACCAGTTGGCAAGTGCGATAGGCACTATCGCTATTATCCTCGCCTTCCTTGGAATTGGCATTGTTGGCGCACTTATTCCCGATAATTACTGGATAAGATTTGTCTTTGATGCGCTTTCTATATTCACCCGTTTTAACACCTTTGTAAACGGATATTTTGACCTGGCATCTCTTCTTTACTATCTGACGGTTGGCGGGGTATTCCTGTGGCTTACCGTGAGAATTTACGACCGTCGCAGATACAACTGATAGGGGTGTGGGAATGAAAAAACAGCTTGAAAGGTTGGGCGCTTGGTTTGGCGGACGTTCTGCCGCGGCCATAGCGACTACGGCGCTTATCATTGCCATTTTGGTGGTGATAAATGCGGTGGTTTATGCTTTGACCAGTGCCTTTAACCTCTATTTATATGCTCCCGCAAAAGAGGAAGAGCCCCTGTCGGGCAATGCGGGAAGACTATTTGAAAAAGTGATAGACGAGGACGAGCGAGTCTCTATCATCTTCCTTAACTCGAGAGAAAATCTCGAGGGAAATTCTACCGGCTCCTTGGTGTTACAGACCGCAGAGGCGCTGGCAGAAGCCTATGATTTTATCGATTTGAGGTATGTCAACTTCTATACCGAGCTCGACCAGGACGGAAACCCTGTTGACCTGGAGAAATACCAGACCGATATGAAGGGTAACACCGTGTCTCTTCACCAAAATGCGGTGGTGTTTGAGAGCGAGTATGGTTATCGCGTACTGAATAGTGTGTATAACGGTGTGGGTTATGTGGACTTTTACACCCTGGACTCCTCGGGTTATGTAACCTCCTACAACGGCGAGGAGGTTATAGTGTCTATGCTTTGCTGGGTTATGACAAGCGAGCACAGGACCGCCTACTTTACCGAAAATCACGGCGAGACCGCAGACCCCGCCTTTGTAAATCTTTTGGCGAGTGCGGGCTACTATGTGGATGTTATCAACTTAAGACAAAAGGAAGTCCCCGAGGACTGCGCCCTGCTTATAATTAGCGGTCCTACCTCGGACTTTGAGCGCGGAAGCGGAAAAAAAATCCGTGCCGAAATAGAGAGAATAGATGACTATCTTTTGAGGGGTGGCGATATGTATGTCGCCCTCGACCCGCTTGTCAAGGAACTGCCCGTGCTTGAAGAATTCCTTCTTGAAAAGGGCTTTGCCCTATCCTCCACCACCGACAAAAACGGCACTGTTGTGCGCAATATTGTAAAGGATGATGTGGATGCTATAACCACAGACGGCTACACCTTCGTTGCCACACACGCCGAGGGATATGTTGCCGAAACTATCCACTCTAACATTAGCGGCTTTGGCTCGGGTAGGGTGCTTATGAGCGATGTTGCCTGCCTTGAGCTCTCGGGCACCGCTGTGCCCCTGCTGGTGTCCTCCACCTCCTCGGTGCTCTATGCCGATGGCGAAAGGACCGCGACGGGTGGCAGCTACCCTGTTGTAGCATTTAACGAGCTTGACTCGGCGGTACAGGGCGACAAGTCCCGTATAACCGTAGTGGCAGGTGTATACCTGACCGCCTCCGAGGCGCTTATAAATAAGGGGTACTCCAACAAGGACTTTACATATTCCTTGCTTGGCGAGCTGTATGATGCAGAGTGCACCCCCTATGGTATGAAGGAGCTGCTCTATGCCTCCTCGATGCTCGAAAACTTCACTATGGGTACAGCGAGAGTTATTTTTGCCATTATTATGGCATTGCCCCTTGCACTTGCCGTCACAGGTGTTGTAATAATTATAAGGAGAAGAAACAGATAACAGATGAAGACCTCGTTATTTAAGGGTAAAAGCACCCGAACAAAAATATTTACTGTTATTACCATAGCCGGAATAATACTTCTCCTTGGTCTTAATCTTGTGGCTACCGCTCTTGGCATTACAGGTACGGCATATATCGATACCACTATCGAGGGATTTTATTCCTTAAGTAGTAATATGATAAAGACCACCGACGAGCTTCTCGGCGGTCTTAAGTCTGAAAAGGGTATAGAGTTTATATTCTGTGCCGACCCGGATATGCTGATAAACAGCGACGACCTGCGTGCGACCTATTTTATGGCACTTAATCTTCAAAAGCGATACAAGGGTGTGTCGGTAAAGACCGTCAATGTGGAGCAAAACCCCACCGCGGTTTCTCGCTTTAAGACCACCTCTCGCTCCGAGATTGCATATACCGATGTAATAATAACCTATGGTGCGAAATATCGCATTTTGGCTGGAAAGGGCCTGTGGACCCAGGATACAGCCAGCGGCTTCTTTGCCTACAACGGTGAGTACCGTATTGCCTCGGTTCTTGCCTCGCTCTTGGCTATAAACAAGCCCAAGGCGTATTTCCTGACCGACCACGGCGAGACCTATTATGACCCGGAAAATCCCGAAAGCGAGATGAGTCTTGCGACCTCGGCTCTTGCCGATTTACTTACCGAGAGGGGTCTTGGAATCGAGCTTATAAAGATAAGCGAGGTGGAGCGCATACCTGAGGACTGCGCCCTGCTTATTATCAACAATCCTCGCGAGGATTTCTTGGTCGACTCGGACAGATTTAACGAGCTTGGCTATGTCTCGGACACCGAAAAGCTGGATAGATACCTGGTTTCGCACCAGGGTGCTATCATAGTCAACAAGGGCTATGACGTCACTCTTCCAAACCTGGAGGGCTTCCTTGGCGAGTGGGGCTTTGAATTTAGCAACTCCTTGGTAAAGGACCAGGAAAACTGCCTTCTCGATGTGGGCGAGGAGGGTACTACTATCCTCGGTGTTTACCAAAAGCTGGAGACCGACTTTGGCTATGGATATTACGAGAGCTATGCAAATCTCTCCTCCGCGCCTAAAATGGTCTTTACAAACAGCGGATATATTCAGTGTTCCTTCAATGACGGAACCTCCTATTCCGAGCCCGGATACAACAACGCAAGCACCACCTATACCGACTTTATCGGCACCTCGGACAAGGCTGTTGCCTACGAGGGTGCGGGTAGCACGGTGTTGACCGCTACGGAAGGGTACAAGGCCCTTGCCGCCGCATCTGTGCGTGTTGCTCTTGATGCTGTTACAATGGAGAGCACCTATTCCTACCTCTATTGCACAGCCTCTGCCGACTTCTTCTCAAACGAGCTTCTTGCCAACAACTCCTATGCCAACTATGACATTATGGCATCGGTTATCACCAATATAACAAGAACAGACAGATTTGCCGATATGAGCCTTGGCGGTCTTTCGGGCAACTCTATTTCTCAGGGCGGTAAGGCCAGCATCCCCTCTGTGCTTGCCGAGTACAGCTTTGATGTCTATTCTGCCTATGGCGCTTTGCAGGACGAGAACTATATCAAGACCAATTTGGGCTTTAGTGAGGGCGCTCGTATAACCTACACGGTTATTATTATGGCTGTGCCTTTAGCTGTTTTCGTGCTTGGTGTTATAGTGTTTATCAGACGCAAATTCTTATAAGGAGGGCTAAATGAAAGCAGTTAAAAAATTTAAATTAGAAAAAAAGCACATCACTCTTATAGTCCTCTCTTTAATACTTGCACTTCTTATAGCATCCTATTTTATTATTGATGCGGTAATCGCGGCAATACCCGAGGTTACCGAAAAGCCTTCCTACGAGCTTATGGAGGGCGAGTCGCTCTATGCAGGCGTGCCTGTGGCATACCCCCGTGTGAGCGAAAGCCAGATGACGTATATCTATATAGATAACAAAAAGGCGAGCTTCGACCTTACCAAAATGGACAGCGAGTTTAT
>JAZSMN010000192.1:0-3634 GCA_045535925.1 Eubacteriales bacterium | reverse complement strand
GAGTCGCTGACAAGTCTAATACTCTCGTTTGTTCTACCGAGAAGAGTAGCCTCGGTGATAACCGACACAGTCACAACAACACCACTCTCCACAGCATTTATTGAGGTGGTAAGCGAGGTTATCATCACCTCTAGCTCAAGGTCCATATCGTCCTCTATATCCTCAAGGGTTATCCTTCCCTGGATAGGTATATTTACAGTCACGGTCTTTGGCAATTTGTCCTCGACCAGTACAAGCGCATTTACCTCTATTTCGCCCTTGTAATCTGCGCCATCATCATTTCTTGTGAGAGTGATATTCTTTACCGCTCCACTCGTTGTAAGAACATCCACCTCGTCGGCTATCGCACCATCCACCTCGAGCAATGTTTCGCCATACTCGGTCTCCTGCGGTTTGGAATATGCCTCGTAACCCACACGCACCGTCTCGGTGGCAACCTCGGGCTCGCCATATGAAAACGCATCACCACCAATCCCGATGCTTGCACATTCCAGGACAGATACCATATTATTTAACACGCATTTTGCACTAAAACGGCGCGGACCTATTGGTCTAACTGTGTAATTCTTCACACGGGTTGTTATATGTGCGTCTTTATAACTGTCGCTATTGCACTTGATTTTTAGTTCGTAGTCGGTTGTAAAGCAACAGTGCGTTACATTGTTTTCACTATCTAAATAGACAACCTCGTAGGCAACTATACCAACGCACTCAAGCATCTCGCCGTCCATAAACTTGCTCGACGGAACAGCCTTTGCGCTCACGCAAAGCACCCTCTTTACATCAGTGTTGTAATCCGGGAGAGTGTACTCTCCATTGCTTTCAGAAATAATAGGAGACATTCGCCTCTCTCTCAAATATTCCTTTTCGGTCTCCATAAGCCCTCCGTTTTTTCATTTTTGTTACATCCTATGCCGAAGAGCTTTGGCTTATTACCAAAACAGGCGAAAGACTAATGAAATTATTCGAGTCCTAAAAGCCAGGCAGGGGACACTCTACCACATTTGGGCAAGTTCTTTACCGCCTCATCACTCGCCCATCAACTATTCATCTCACAATGATTTATTATTTCTTTCTTTTTGACTTTTTAGTCTGACATCAAAGCAGAATATACACGATAAAACTGACAATTCCTTTTTTAAAAAAGCGTCATTTTTTCTAAATCAATACAATCTACTTGCTCCGCTATTGAAAAAATAAAAAAATATGTTATAATATTTACATAAAAACAGTTTAAGGAAGAGAAAATGAAGCCGAAAATAAAAGAAATATTGATTGTGCTGATTATCGTTGTTTTATCAGCTTTAGCCTTTACTGCTTGCGACAACTCTTATAAGGAAGAGGAAGCCACCAAAGGGTTAATATACACACCGTGTGAATGCAATGAGAACGATGGTAAAGAGCATTACAGGGTTTCTTTCCCCGAAGAGATTGCTCCAAAAGTGGTCGTACCATCAATCTACAATGGAAAAACGGTAAAGCACATCGACACGTTGTCAGATAAGTATATCAAGGAAGAAATCACCGAAGTGGTTTTGCCAAGCACTCTGACCAGTTTGCCGCAAGGTATGTTTTACGGTTGCAATAAGCTGGAAAGAATAACTATTCCGTTTTTAGGCTCCCAAGACAGTCCTATCTATGAAAACGACCTTAAGGACGACTCAACAAAAACCGATTTGGGCTACGGTAGTACGCACACGTTTTCCTTAGCGTATTTGTTTTACGATCCTTATGATTACTATGAAAAATATTGGGTATCACCCTCGCTAATAAAATTTCCCGAAACGTTAAAAGAAGTAATTGTAAACAACGATACTTACGTAAAGGCATCGGAGCTGCAATATATAGATTTATCTAATATTGAATACGTTTATTTTAAGACTCCGGCAAACGAAAATATGCAAATTGATAGCGATTTCATTGACGATTATTTAGAGTTTGAGTCGCACGAAAATAAAAACGTAAGCAAAACGTCGATATTATTTGAGCCGGAGGTATGTTTTCGGGCGCTACACGATATTGAATGCTATTTTTCCTACGTAACGGGCGTCAAAAAGGTCTATCTTGAAGGAAATTACAGATACGCAGAAACCGAAACCGAAATTTACATAATTGATTATTTTGGCGAAGAATGCGTAAATCTTCCCGATAAGATAAACGGTAAAGCCGTGAAGCTGTATCCACACGTATTATGCGAAAGCGAAGGGTTGACGAGTATTGACGCTTCAAAAATTTCTTGGGACACCTCGGGAAATAGTTGCTTCTTCTCATACTGCGAAAATTTGACGAAGTTATCCTTGCCGACTACGAGAATAGTATGCTGGGATGGGGATAGTAAAATAGAGGAATTGAACTTAGGCGATATAAATAAGGATACTATTGGATTGTCTTTTGGCGTCTTTAATAATCTGAAAAGCCTGACCATTGGAGAAAATTCATCTTACTATTTTATGAAGGACGGGAATTTAATAAAAGACGAAACCGTGCTCGTAGCAACAACTGACGGTCAAATTCCCGCTTTCGTCAACGAGATAGAAGGTGGCGCAATAGTCAATAAATCGCTAACGCACATACATATTCCCGATACGGTTGCAGGCTTTAACACGGCTGTGCTTGAAGGCTGTGACAAGCTGCAAACCGTTTCCACCGGCAAACGAGATTTAACAAATTGGTCGGGTATGCCAATCGGGATAATTTGCAATCAAATTGCCAAAGAAAAAAAAGAGGGAGAATTTACCTATTATATTGACGGTGACTACGCCCTGATTACCGCCTGGAATGGTGATAAAACGGCGCAGGTATTCGTTACCGTACCCGATATGCTCGGTGGTAAATCGGTGGTGTACGTTGATAATATCTTTGCGGGCTCTAATATTACCGGAGTAAAACTTCCCCAGGAATTACGCTATTTGGGCGATTTTAAGAATTGCAGATTTTTAAGGGAATTATACGTTCCAGACCATATCAAAGATTTTAATAACGCGACCTGGAAGCTTTCGGGTTGTTCGTCGCTCGAAAGACTTTCGCTGCCTGAATATGATATATGGACCACCGTTTACGATAGTCTTGCGAGCATATTTGGAAGGACACAATACGACGGTAGCACCGAGGTGCAAATCAACGAGGACTTGGTTACTTATAAATTTTACGTGCCGGAGAATTTCCGTCATTTAGAGTTGCGCGGCGGAAGCGTTGAGCTTAAAACTATAGAGGGTTTGACGCTTGACACCTTAACGTTAGGAAAGGATGTCACTTATATTTCTTTCGGCTCGTCCTCTGGTGTAAAAACAATCATTCTATCCCCCGACAATCCAACATATTATATGAAAGACGGTATAATTTATAGGAGACCTTAAACCTCTAAAACACCAATGGGGCTAAGCCATTTGCTTAATTAAAAGCTTTTGGCTTAGCCCCAAAATCGTTTTATAATAATATATTTTCTTTGTTTTGTTATATTTTTGAGAGATTTTTGGCTATAAAATTCCGTTTAGTTCATCCCCATAGATTCCATCAGGCGTTTGTTAAACTCCTTAGCGGTGTTGTAGCCCATACGTTTTTGCCTGTTGTTCATAGCGGCAACCTCGATAACAACCGAGAGGTTTCTACCAGGACAGACGGGGAGAACTATCGA
>JAZSMN010000172.1:0-10684 GCA_045535925.1 Eubacteriales bacterium | reverse complement strand
TAGCCATGTCGTTCTGTGAGCCAAGGAGTTGGGAGCTCTAATTGTCTTCCTAAGACCGCTTGGCCTCCGACTTAGACTTCTTCTTACGCTTTACGCTGGGCTTCTCATAATGCTCTCTCTTGCGGAGCTCGGTAAGAACACCGGACTTCTGGCACTGTCTCTTGAAACGACGAAGTGCGCTGTCGAGAGTCTCATTTTCTTTAACTCTAATTTCTGCCATTACTATTTCCCCTCCCTTCGCTTTGGCAAAGAGAATAAATCTCAAAATTACTAATTAATTATACTATATAAAAATTCTTTTGTCAATAGCTTTTTTGCAATTTTATAAAGAATTTATGCTCTTTTTTCGCTCTCTATTGCCGAGCGAAGAGTGTTTTCCAGTAGTGTTGTGATAGTCATAGGACCTACACCGCCGGGCACGGGTGTAATAAGAGAAGCAACCTCTTTTGCTCCCTCAAAATCCACATCACCTGTGAGTGTGCCGTCCTCAAGACGGTTGATGCCTACATCTATAACCACAGCGCCCTCTTTTATCATATCTGCTGTGATAAAGCCGGCCCTTCCAACCGCAACAACGAGAATGTCTGCCTCTTTAGTAAAGGCGGCGAGATTTTGGGTCCTCGAGTGACAGACAGTAACCGTGCCATTTTTTTCAAGCAAGAGCAGGGCCATAGGCTTGCCGACAATATTGCTTCGGCCTACAACCACACAGTTTTTGCCCGAGATTTCTACCTTGTAGTAGTCAAGAAGCGACATAACACCTGCAGGTGTGCAAGGCAGGAAGGTATAGTCCCCTGTCAATATACGACCCACATTATAAGGGTTAAATGCATCGACATCCTTTTCTTTGTTTATAGCATTTATTACCCTTTCCTCCTTAATATGAGGGGGTAAAGGAAGCTGGACAAGTATGCCGTGGATAGAAGAGTCTTTGTTTAACTCTTCGATTTTTAGAAGCAATTCTTCTTCTTTTGTATCGGCGGGATACTCTATCTGTATAGAGCGAATCCCTACCATCTCGCAGGCGCGGTGCTTGTTTCTGACATATACCTTGGATGCGGGGTCGCTACCAACTATGATAACCGCAAGACCGGGAGCATATCCAAACTCTCGAGAAAACTTAGAAACCCGTTCCTTTATATTTTCCTTTAGTACAGCGCTAACCTGTTTGCCGTCTATAATCTGTGCCATTATTATTTGTTTCCCTTATTATTTTCTGTGTTTTCCCTAATATAAAGAGGTCTATTAGGCTTTTTGATTGCAAAGTAGATAAGGAGTGCGGTACATACGATGAATATAGCAATTGCCAAAACCTGCGAGGTGCGAAGCTCTAAACCAAAGAAGGGGAAATAGAGGCTATCTGTACGCAAGCCCTCTATCCAGGCTCTGCCAAGACCATACCAGCCAAACACCATAAGGATGATTTGACCGTCATATTTCTTATGCTTGTAGAAGATATTTATAGCAATAAAGCCTATTATATTCCAAAGCGACTCGTAAAGGAAAGTGGGATGCACATATACCATCTCCGAGGTGTTAAAATCGAAGAGAGTGTTGGTGTTTTCAAGCCCCATTCTAATCCAGGAGTCGGTAAGACCACCATAAGCCTCGCCGTTCATAAAGTTGCCCCATCTGCCTATCGCCTGGGCCAAAATAACACCTGGAACAACGCAGTCACCAAAGGCCGGGAAATAAATCTTCTTCACCCTACATACGATATAAACCGTAATTGCTCCAGCAATTATACCGCCGTATATAGCGAGTCCGCCATTCCAAATCTCAAATACCTGCCAAAAGCTTGAAAACTCGTGCAGCGAGCTTAAGACATAATAAAGCCTTGCGCCAATGACACCAAAGGGGATGACGAAGAGTGCAAAGTCCAAAATCTCCTCGGGTTTTATATTTATTGCCTTTGTGCGGTAAATAACATACCCCACGGCAAGTATCATTCCAAGGGTGATAAACAGCGCGTACCAAGCTATGGGTCTGTCAAATATTTTAAATGCTTCGCTGTTTACAACAAACTCCCCAATTCCAAGACCAGGGAAACTAATAATAGATATTTTTAACATAAACACCTCTTAATTAAGTGTAAAGTTGTGCTCAAGTACATCCTTGATTGTGATTCTGCCAAGCTTTTTCGCTACATCAAGACTTATACTTTCAAATATATGATGATAAATACAGGAGCTTTTATCCCCGCTGTACGAGCAGTTCTCGCCTGATTCAAGACAACGAGCGATAACAATAGGCCCGTCTATAAGCTCTATAACGCTGCCGAGAGTGATTTCTTCGGGCTTTAATTTGATTTTATATCCACCGCGAGCACCCTTGTACGAGCTCACAAAGTTGCCGCCCACAAGCTTGTGTAATATTTTAAGTGCAAAACGAGTAGGTACGGAGGTTCTCTCGGATAAAGTGCCCGCATCGATAAGCTCGTTCTCCTCTGCTAAGGCTGTGAGGATACGCAGAGCATAATCCGATTCTTGTGTTATACGCATATTGCATCACCTTTCTGTGATGTAAAACGGGCTCCCCCAAGGGAAAAGCCCGTCTCTCTAATTACTTCTTTGCTTTGTTGTATTTTTTGAGAAGAGCGTGTATCTTCTTGGACTGGTCGAGCAGGTGGCTGATAGTCCTATCGTGGTTGAGAGTATCAATGATATATGCAACATACTTGCACATATTAACCTCGGAGTACCAGGGTCTTTCAAGAAGCTCGGGGGTTCTGTAAACGAGGTTGGTGGTGAAGATTTGGGTAATAACGCCATCTTCGTGTGCCTTGTCCATATTCTCAAGTCCGTTGCAGAACAGACCGAAGGTAGCAAATACGAATATACGGTTAGCGCCCTTCTCCTTAAGCTGGGATGCAACGTCTATAACAGAGTCACCGGAAGAAATCATATCGTCAACAATGATAACGTCCTTGCCCTTTACATCTCTGCCGAGGTATTCGTGGGCAACAATGGGGTTCTTACCATTTACAATTATAGAATAGTCGCGGCGTTTGTAGAACATACCGAGGTCGATTCCCATAACCGAGGAGTAGTACATGCACTTGCCCATACCGCCCTCATCGGGAGAGATAATCATTGTCTTGTCGGGATCGATTTCGATATCAGGATACTTTTTAAGCATAGCCTTAATCATCTGATATGCGCTTCTAACATCTTCAAAGCCGGAAAGAGGAATAGAGTTTTGAACTCTGGGGTCGTGAGCATCAAAGGTGATAATATTGGTTACACCCATATTAACGAGCTCTTGAAGTGCAAGAGCACAGTCTAGAGATTCTCTACCGGAGCGCTTGTGCTGTCTACCCTCATAGAGCATAGGCATAATAACGCTGATTCTACGAGCCTTACCACCAATTGCGCCGATAACCCTCTTAATATCCTGGAAATGATCGTCAGGACTCATAGGCACGGTCTGACCGTACATCTTATACTTAACACCGTGATTAAATACATCTGCAATGATGTATACATCATTACCTCTTAAGGAGTGATGGAGAGCTCCCTTCGCCTCACCACTACCGAATCTGGGGCAAGATGCCTCAACAACATAGGTTCCGTCGGTGTCGTGACGACGCCATTCTTGAAGATAGTAGTCCACCTGTGAGGTAAAATCTTCGCATCCGCGCATGCCGATAACGCTTAATTCTCCGTACAACGTATCCTTCATTTCCACTCTCCGCTGATAAATAATTTTTTGCAAGTACATTTGCAGTTTATATTATAATATAAATATCTTTTAAAGTCAATAGCATTCGACAGGATTTGCCATTTACCAAGGTAAAATTTATTTCGCTTTCCTTTGTCACATTTGTTAAATTTGAATAGTATTTAATAAAAGACAATTTTGGGAGGTTTATATGGAAATGAGTGTTGGCACGCTTAAAATTCGTGCCTATATTGCCGAGGGTGCATACCCCTTGGAGGGTGTTGTATGCACAATAACGGGTGTGGATGAATGGAATAGGGATATCTCACTTATAGCTGTGACGGATAGTGACGGAGTAACCGAGCCAATTTCCCTACCCACCCCTGCCCCTATATATTCGCAGAGCGCCGCATCAAAGGAGCCGTCCTACTCTTCTTATGATGTTGTGGTAAGCAAGGAAAACTATTACACCAAAAGAATACGGCAGGTACCTATATTTGCGGGTGTAGAAGCGGTTTTACCTGTAAATATGATTCCTTATGTCGACTATAACGACGGTGGCACATACCCAAGAGGCAATATAAATTCCACCGTTTATGAAAATGAAATGCTTGAATGAAAGGAGTAAGATATGCCCTATTCACCAACTATACCTGAAAATATCGTAGTACATCTTGGTGCCCCCGATGACACGAGCGTGGCCAATGTCACCGAGTCCTTTGACGGTTACATAAAAAACGTAGCATCAAGCGAAATATACCCGACATGGCCGGAAGAG
The DNA here is from genome assembly GCA_045535925.1 of Eubacteriales bacterium. Taxonomy (GTDB): domain Bacteria; phylum Bacillota; class Clostridia; order Oscillospirales; family CAG-272; genus UBA1740. The sequence continues at coordinate 6,246 of JAZSMN010000172.1, read as the reverse complement.
GCCATTAGAGCAAATATTATGGCGCAGATTTCTGTTGCTCTGAACCGTGTTTATACAGGATACTATCGAAACAGAGGAAGGGCGTTTGATATAACAAACTCGCCCGCCTATGACCAAACATATATATATGGCAGAGATATATTTGCTAATATATCAAGAATTGTTGATGAAATCTTCGACAGTTATATAAGACGGCAAGGAAGTGTTGAGCCATTATTTGCCGAGTTTTGCGACGGAGTCGAGGTGCAGTGCAACGGGTTATCCCAATGGGGCTCGGTGACTCTTGCCAACGAGGGGTTAAATTATGAGGAGATTCTACGCAACTACTACGGTGACGATATAGAAATAGTAAGAAATGTTCCTATTGCCGACCAACCTATAAAAGCCCCCGAATACCCACTCTCCGAGGGGGACTCGGGCAGAGATGTGGAACTTATTCAAATAAGATTAAACAGAATATCCACAAACTTCCCGGGCATACCCAAAATAACTCCCGTTGACGGATTCTTTGACACGAGTACGACGGATGCAGTAAGAAAATTTCAAGAGGTATTCTCGTTAACTCCCGATGGAATAGTCGGAAAAGCAACCTGGAATATGATAAATCATATCTATTCGGGTGTAAAAAATCTATATAACGTATCAAGCGAGGGGCTTAGAATTTCAGAGCTTGAAACAGGATACACCGATGTACTCGAGGAGGGAATGACGGGAAGCTCGGTCGTAACCTTGCAATACTATCTAACATATATTTCCCTATTTATTCCTACCGTCCAGCCTGTTAATATCGACGGCTCCTTTGGACCTCTGACTCGCGAGTCGGTTATATCATACCAAAAAACCTACGGATTAGATCAAACAGGTGTAGTAGATGCCGAGACCTGGAACAGTATCGAAAACACCTATTACGGCATACTCTCATCTATTCCCTATCAGTTTGAAGAAGGGATTATTCTTCCCTATCCCGGCAGAGTTTTAAGACCTGGGATAAGCGGTGAGGATGTGCGTGCTTTACAAGAATATCTTAACTATATTGCAAAAACTTATACCGAAATTCCCACGGTAAATGTGGATGGTGATTTTGGTCCATCAACCAGTGCGGCGGTGAGAAAATTTAAGGAGCTGTTTAATCTTCCCGGAAACCCGGAGCGTGTAACAGCACAGGTATGGAATGCGATTATAAGCATGTACGATGACTTGTATGTTGGTAATATTGTAAACGAAGAGCAGTTTCCTGGTTTTGGTGTAAACAATGTATAAAATTGAAAATAGATATATATTCATTGGCAGAATACAAAAGATGCTGGGTATCCCGATCACCAAAAGGATGGATAAGGTGACAGAAGCCGCCCTTAAAAAATACAGAAAAACCCATGGATTATCCGAAGGACCATTAATAGACAAAGCTCTTTTCGACCTTCTTGTATTTGACAAAAGGTACCCGCCTCACCCATTTGAAAAATTAGAAATTGGTAAGTGCTCTGACGAGGTTTTTATATTAAATAGTATTCTTACTTTCTTTATAAAGCACCTCGGTCTTTTCATTCGTCCTCCACGAGGTCAGTATTATACACGAGAAACACAAAATGCAATAACCGAACTAAAAAACCACTTTCCTAATATTAAAAACGATAGAATGTTTTATCACCTCTTGGAGTATTCCTTTGCTATTCTAAAATCATCCTTCACAACTCTACCCTTTTAAAAATCCATAATATTATTTCTAAAACAAATATGTAGCCATTCGGGTGAAAAAAATGAGCCGTATTGGTAATAATAGATTAAATAAAATAGGTTGGAGTGAAGATGAACAACAGATTTACCGAGAAGGCTGAACAGGTATTAAATCGAACCGCAAGGATGGCAGAGGAGCTTGGGCATACCTATGTCGGCACTGAACACTTGTTGCTGTCGCTTTTGTCAGGGGAAACGTGTAACGCTTCGCAAATACTAAAAAAACACGGTGTACTCTACTCAAAGGTTTATAAAGTTATTGTAGAATATTCAGGGGTTGGCAGCAAGACTACACTGTGCAGCAAGGATATGACACCGAGGGTGAAAAGAATGCTCGAGTCCTCGTATTCCAATGCGCTTAAATATGGTGCGAATGTTATTGGCACCGAGCATATTCTCCTCGCTATTTTGGAGGAAAAGGACTCGGTGGCCTCAAGGGTGCTAAAATCGACGGGATGTGACCTTGCTTTAATAAAAGAAGAGATTATTACCCTATGTAAATCCCGCGAAAAACAGTCCGCAAAAAGCCCGAAAGAACAGGCAACTCCCTATCTAAAACAGTATGGTAGGGATTTAACCGAGCTTGCGCGCGAGGATGCCTTTGACCCTGTTATTGATAGGGATAGCGAAACCGACCGTCTTATTAGAGTTCTTGCAAGAAAAAACAAAAACAACCCCTGTCTAATTGGTGAGGCGGGGGTTGGAAAAACTGCAATTGTCGAGGGGCTTGCCAAAAGAATAGTCGAAGGAAGAGTTCCACCAAATCTGCGGGATAAAAGACTTATAAGCGTCGACCTCACCGGTATGGTCGCAGGGGCGAAATATCGAGGAGATTTTGAAGAAAGGATAAAAAATATCCTCTCCGAGGTGACAAGAAACAAGGATATTATTCTTTTTATAGATGAGATACACACTATTGTAGGCGCTGGAGCGGCGGAGGGAGCGATAGATGCCTCTAATATTCTAAAGCCTCAGCTCTCACGAGGAGATTTGCAGATTATAGGAGCAACAACCTTTAGAGAATACCATAAATATATCGAGCGAGATGCCGCCCTCGAGCGAAGATTTCAGCCGGTCGAGGTGGAAGAACCCACACAAGAATCGACAATACGAATGCTCCTTGGTATAAAAGAAAGATACGAAAAGCACCACGGTGTCCATATAGACGATGAGGCTATAAAGGAGTGTGTTGACCTTTCGATTAGATATATACAAGACCGTTTTCTGCCTGATAAGGCGATAGATATTCTCGATGAGGCCTGTGCCCTTGTGGCCTCCAGGGAGTGCTGTGATGATGGATTAATTAGGCTTAAAGAAGAGATAAACCAGCTTAACATAAGGAAAGAAAAGGCTATATGCTCGCGCGATTTTGAGCTTGCTATCAAGCTTGGGCAAATCGAGGCAAACTACACCGAGGAATACGAAAGAGGGATGCAGCAAACCACCTCCATTAAATCCTTACTACGAGTAGATATATCCGTCGTTCGACAAATCGTCGCAGAAATCTGCAAGGTGCCTATCAATTCTATTAGAAGTGATAATGATTACACGCATTTAATAGAGGATTTGTCCTCCGAGATAATAGGACAGGACGAAATTATCGAGAGACTGGTGCATTCATTAAAGCGTAGCGATATCCAACTGTTGGGACGAAAAAAGCCCAGAGGTGTCTATCTGTTCCTCGGCGAAAGCGGTGTCGGAAAGACCGCCCTTGCATCAAGCCTTGCAGAGCATCTGTTTGTAAACAAAAACGCACTTATAAGACTGGATATGTCGGAGTATTCCGAGAAACACTCGGTTTCAAAGCTAATTGGCTCGCCCCCCGGGTACAAAGGACACGAGGAAGGCGGTCTTCTTACCGAGGCAGTAAGGCATAAGCCCTATTCTATAATTCTTTTTGACGAGATAGAAAAGGCGGATACCGAGGTTAGAAACCTTCTTTTACAAATATGCGACTACGGATACTTATGTGATTCCTGTGGCAGGCAGGTTAATTTCAAAAATACAATAATTATAATGACCTCTAATGCGATGGCAGATAAATTGGGCGCCACAGGCCTCGGTTTTGCCAAAGAAAGCGACAAAACAAGTATAAATAAGCTCCTGACAAGGGTGTTTTCCTACGAATTTATATCAAGGTTTGACGAGGTGTTTGTGTTCTCTTCCTTGACCAGAAAGGATATTGACCGTATTGTGCAAAAGTCGCTCGACTCGCTTAAGGATAGCCTAAATTCGAGGGGCATTCACCTGGTATATGACCCCGCAATTATAGAATGGATTGTCGACTCCTCGCGTGAGCGCGGCTTTGGAGTTAGACCCATAGAGCGATTTATAAAAAATGAGATAGAGAGCAAAATTTGTGATGAATTAATTAGAGATTCGTCAATAAGCGGCGAGCTATTTATATCGCTTTCTGATGGCAAGATTACTGTTGGGCAAAAGGATGTTTATTTTTCAGGATTAGAGACTTGATTTAGGTTAATCCACACTTCCCTCTTTATAGTTATATAATCCTGCTAAATTGCAAAATCTCTTTATAAAACCATATAAAAAGAAAAACTCTCCCGAAAACGGGAGAGTTCTTTGGGGTGAAATATGGGATTCGAACCCACGACCTCCAGGGCCACAACCTGGCGCTCTAACCAACTGAGCTAATTCCACCATAAAGTGGCGTGCCTTGAGGGACTCGAACCCCCGACCTACTGCTTAGAAGGCAGTTGCTCTATCCAGCTGAGCTAAAGGCACATAACTTTGCAAGCGCACTTAATTATAGCAGATGATTTTCCTTTTGTCAAGCGATTTTTTAAAAAAATATAACAATTTAGATTTTGCCTTTTTTCTACTTTGTTTTTATACTTTTAATATACAATTTGCATATAGAGAGTTAAGACGTCCGACTCCTAATTTGGGAGTCGGTCAAAAGTTTATTACTTGTTTTCGGGATTTGCTAACTCGGTTATACCTGAGGTAAGACCGGCAATTCCCTGGATATTCGAGGGGATAATAATCTTTGTAGCCTGACCGTCTGCTGCTTTTTCGAAGGCCTCAAGGCTTCTTAAAGTAATCATCTCTTGAGAGGGAGCGGCCTCGGAAATCATTCTGATACCCTGAGCGGTAGCCTCTTGTACCTTAAGGATAGCAACAGCTTCACCCTCTGCCTCACGAATACGAGCCTCGCGTGCGGCGTCTGCACGAAGAATAGCCGCTTCCTTCTCTGCCTCTGCAGCGAGAATCATCTCCTGCTTTTTACCCTCTGCAACAAGAATTGTAGAGTTCTTTTCACCCTCTGCGCGAAGAATAAGCTCACGTCTTTCACGCTCTGCCTTCATCTGCTTTTCCATCGCATCCTGGATTTCCTTAGGAGGAATGATGTTCTTGAGCTCAACTCTTGTAACCTTGATACCCCAAGCATCGGTTGCCTCGTCCAGAATCGCGCGCATCTTGGTGTTTATAATATCACGAGATGTGAGGGTCTGGTCCAGGTCAAGCTCGCCTATGATGTTACGGAGTGTAGTAGAGGTAAGGCTCTCGATAGCCATAAGAGGATTAGTTACACCATAGGTGTAAAGCTTGCAGTCGGTAATCATAAAGAATACAACCGTATCGATCTGCATCCTAACATTATCTTTTGTAATAACGGGCTGTGGCGGGAAGTCGCAAACCTGCTCCATAAGGGTGATTTTAGTTCTTACAGAATCCAAAAACGGAATAAGGAAATGGATTTTTCCTGCTGTGAGGGTGGTGTGATAACTTCCGAGTCTTTCAACTACCCAAGCAGTAGCCTGAGGAACGATTTTTATTGCAGATATTGCAAGAATAGCAAGTATGGCAAGGATAATAATAACCACAACCAAAGGTGCGATAGAGCCGGTAGAAAGTAATGTAAGCATAATGTACCTCTCCTTTATATTAAATTTTATTTTTTACAGATAACCTTGACGCCCTCAATAGCGACAATTTGTAAAACTTCGCCAACTTCAAATTCGTCATTTTCAAAGCATCCGCGGGCCGACCAAATCTGACCGCGAACCTTAACCTGACCGCAACCTGCGAAATTGCTTATTTTTTCAGTAACAACACACTTCTCGCCGATAATTGCCTCAAAGTTTGTTTTCTTATTGTTCTTTGCGGTGTAAGACACGAGAAGACGGCGAATAAGAAAGATGCCAAGGAGCGAAACTGCGAGGAAAATAAGTATCTGCCAAATAATATCCAGTCCAAAGAAGTTAAGTATTGTAGATATGATGGCACCCGGTATAAACCAAATGGCTATAAGTTGATCGGTTGTAAGTTCAGCAATTACTGCCAGAATTATAATACCAATCCATATCCAACCAAAATCCATAATGCCCTCCTTTATAATTTTTTACATAAATATTATATTATAACGAATGTTGATATGTCAAGGGCTTTTATATTCTTATTAAATATTTTTAATACTTTATCGTTATTATTAACAAAAAAACGACATTTTAATAAAAGTATTAACCAAGTTTTAGGCTAAAATGCCTT
>JAZSMN010000204.1:0-16651 GCA_045535925.1 Eubacteriales bacterium | reverse complement strand
CATTTTGCATTCTGCATTATTATCCACTTTCCATTTTCAATTTTCAATTGTCAATTTACCACTTCAATTTTGCATTTTGCATTCTGCATTATTATCCACTTTCCATTTTCAATTTTCAATTGTCAATTTACCTCTCCCCCTTGCAATATTGTTTATTTTATGATATAATGCTATGTTAGTAAAATATTTATAAAATTAAACTCATTTTATGGAGGCAAATCTTAATGAAATGGACTTCGCTTAACGAGCTGCGTGAAAAGTACCTCTCTTTCTTTGAGAGCAAGGGACACCTTCGTCTTCCCAGCTTCTCACTCGTTCCTAACAATGACAAATCGCTCCTTCTTATAAACTCCGGTATGGCACCGATGAAAAAGTTCTTTACAGGTGAGGAGGCACCCCCTCGCAACCGCGTGTGCACCTGCCAAAAGTGTATAAGAACACCCGACCTTGACCGCGTGGGACACACCGCGCGTCACGGCACATACTTTGAGATGCTCGGCAACTTCTCCTTCGGCGACTACTTTAAGGACGAGGCTATTCCGTGGGCGTGGGAGATCCTTACTGTGACTCTTGAAATTCCCTCCGACCTGCTCTGGCCCTCGGTATACGAGAAGGACGATGAGGCATACGCTATCTGGCGCGACAAGATAGGTGTACCCGAGGAGCATATAGTTAAGCTCGGTAAGGCAGACAACTTCTGGGAGCACGGCTCCGGTCCCTGTGGTCCCTGCTCGGAGATTTACTTTGACCGTGGTCTTAAGTACGGCTGTGGCTCACCCGACTGTAAGCCCGGCTGTGACTGTGACAGATTTATGGAGATATGGAACAACGTATTCTCCCAGTTTGACAACGACGGACAGGGCAACTACACCGAGCTCGCACAGAAAAACATTGACACGGGTATGGGTCTTGAGCGTCTTGCCTGCGTTATGCAGGGTGTGGACAACCTCTTTGAGGTAGATACTGTACGCAAGATTCTTGACACCGTATGCCAAATTTGTGGCAAGACCTACGGCAACGACAAGAAAAACGATATATCCATCCGTGTAGTGACCGACCATATACGTAGCGCTACCTTTATGATTAGCGACGGTGTTATCCCCTCCAACGAGGGACGTGGCTATGTGCTTCGTAGAATTCTTCGTCGCGCATCCAGACACGGAAAGCTGCTCGGCATAGACAGAATGTTCCTCGTAGAGCTGGCACAGGTTGTAATCTCGCAGAACGAGGACGCATATCCCGAACTCAAAACCAAGTACGACTATATTCTCAAGGTTATAAAACTTGAGGAAGAGCGTTTTAATGTCACTATTGACTCGGGACTTGGTATCCTTGGCGGAATAATAGAACAGGCTCTTGCCGAGGGTAAAAATGAGATAAGCGGCGCCGATGCCTTCAAGCTCTATAACACCTTTGGCTTCCCCATCGACCTGACCAAGGAAATCGCAGAGGAAAAGGGGCTTAAGATAGACGAGGAAGCATTCGTCACCCTTATGAACGAGCAGAATCAGAGAGCAAGAGCGGCAAGAGGAAATACCTCCGGCTGGGCAGACGGCTCCTCTGATATGCTCGAAAACCCCCCTGCGACAAACATTGTCGGCTATACTGCTCCTAAGGGGGCACATTGCGAGGCAAAACTGCTCTCTATCCTTACCGACGAGGGCGCAGTCGAGGAGATTAGCGAGGGCGAATGCTCGCTTATATTTGACACGACCCCCTTCTATGGAGAGGGTGGTGGTCAGGTTGGCGACAGCGGTGTTATCACCGACACCGAGGGAAGCGGTAATGTTACCGTAACCGTACTTGACACCAAAAAGACAAACGGAGTTTACATTCACGAGGCAAAGATTGAGGGTGGCACCGTTAAGGTTGGCGACACACTCCTTCTCTCTGTAAATCCCGCTCGTCGCGCGGCTATAATGAGAAACCATTCGGCGGCACACCTTCTTCAGGCGGCACTCCGTCAGGTGCTTGGCACTCACGTAGAGCAGGCAGGCTCTTATGTTGACGAGCACAGGGTTCGCTTTGACTTCACCCACCTCTCCGCACTTACCAAGGACGAGCTTGCACGCGTTGAGGCTATTGTAAACGAAAATATCCTGCTTGCCGAGGTGGCAAGCACCACCGTCACCGACATAAAGACCGCAAGAGAAATGGGCGCTATGGCTCTCTTTGGCGAGAAGTATGGCGACACAGTAAGAGTAGTAAAGATTGGCTCCTCCTCCACCGAGCTTTGTGGCGGTACACACGTATGTTCCACCGGCGAGATTGGTCTGTTTAAGATTATATCCGAGACCTCGGTTGCCGCAGGTGTCAGAAGAATAGAGGGCACTACCGGTCTTGGCGTTTTGGCTCTGCTTTCTGAGAAAGAGGGCATTATCACCGAGACTGCACAGGCACTTAAGGCGCAAAACCCCGCGACCATAGCACAGAAGGCTGTATCGCTCGCTGGCGAGATAAAAGAGGTCAAGAGAGCGCTCGAAAGTGCTAATGCACGCCTTGCAGAAAAGGAGACCGAGAAGCTGCTCGAGAGCCTTAAGACCGTAGGCAAATTCCAGCTCCTCGCCGCAAAGATAGAGGCAAAGCCCGACACCGCGCGCACACTCTGTGACTCGGTTAAGGCAAAGTATCCCCTCGGTGTGGCTGTATTTGCTACCATATCCGACGGAAAGCTCAACTTTGTTGCGGCGGCAGGTAAGGATGCTGTGGCACTCGGTGCTCACGCAGGCAACATCCTTCGCGAAATCTCGGCTATAACCGGTGGTAAGGGCGGTGGACGTCCCGACTCGGCAATGAGTGGTGGCCGTGACCTCGATAAGGTTGACGAGGCCCTCGCAAGAGTTAGCGAAATCCTCGCGGCACTTTGATAAAAAGGATTTTCTTGCTTAATAAAAATGCTTGTTTATTTAAAAAATAGGCATTACTCTTTTAGAAATAAAGAGTTTTACTCTTAATTTACAATTAAAAATCCCACAAGGCTTTTTATGTCTTGTGGGATTTTCTTTTTATTTTTTCTTCATTTATATTATATATAATATAGATTTCGGTTTTTCTTAAAACAAAAGGCAGTTTATTGGATTATTTAGTAAAAATTAAGGCGTAAAGACCTGTTATATCTACTACAAAAGAGCAGACCGAAAATACAAGTCCCATAATACCAATGATAAGTCCGACGATAGCGCCGCGGTTGAAAAATCCAAGCGACCTTCTCATCACAATGCTAAACACCACCGCCAGCACCGCGAGGACGAAGGACACATAGTAAAAGGGACAGAGTGCCACCGACAAAATGGCAAATATAAGAGAGAGCACCGACCAAATCCTGTTTCTCGCCGAGACCGACTCGGGCAGGGTGTAGCATTCTTCCTCAGGCTTGGTTTCTTCTACTTTTGGCTCTGTATCCACCACGGTGGAGGTCAAATCAATATTATCGCTCATCTATATTTCCTCGCTTTCTATTTTGTAAATATCTACTGTATCCTTGCCGTCGCTCTCTACAAAGTGGACCTCCACCTTTTCTGTGTGAGAGGTGGGGATATTTTTGCCGACAAAATCAGGCTTGAAGGGTAGCTCGCGAAGCCCCCTGTCTATCATAACAGCGAGACACACCTTGTCGGGTCTGCCCTTTCTAAAGAGGCAGTCGATAGCCGCACGCACCGTGCGACCGGTATATATTACGTCATCGACCAGGATGACATTTTTCCTGTTTATATCAAAGGGGATATCCGTACCGCCCACCATAGGAGATATAGATGCATGGGTCAGGTCATCACGATAGAATGTAATATCAATACTGCCGACAGGGACATGGACACCCTCGATTTTGTAAATTTCCTCGGCAAGCCTTCTCGCCATATGCTCGCCGCGAGTTAAGACACCCACGATAACCATACCTACGGCACCTCTGTTTTTCTCGGTTATCTCGTGGGCAAGACGGCGAAGCGCCCTCGCCATCATACCGTCGTCCATAATATTTGCCTTGTGAATAAGCTTACGACCTGTCATAAAAAACCCTTCCTTTTATTCTATTTTACAACATAAATAAAGAAAAATCAACGAATAAACGCTAAAAAAAGCGAAATAATAAAAGAAAAAGGGGGTGACAGTCATAAAAGACGAAAAGTATTCCTCACCAATAGTGAGAATGGACGAGGAAAAGAAAAAGCAAATGATAAAGGAACACTCGCCCCACTCGCCGGTTCTAAAAAACTCAGTGTTTGCCTTTCTCATAGGTGGGCTGATATGCTCCTTAGGTGAGGTAATCAGGCAGGTTCTTATACTTCTGTCGGTGGACGCGGATACGGCAAAAGCCCTGGCATCTATGTCTCTTATTCTCCTTGGAGCCCTGGCGACTGCCCTCGGTATATTCGACCGCATAGCAAGACGAGGTGGTGCGGGTACGATGCTCCCCATCACAGGATTTTCAAATTCTATTGTATCCGAGGCGCTCGACTCGCAGAGTGAAGGTAAGATTCTTGGCATCGGGGCAAAGATTTTTACCGTGGCGGGACCTGTTATTTTGTATGGTCTTGTGTCGGGTGTAATCTTTGGAATATTCTATTATATAGCCGGATTTATAGGTAAATGAGGTGTAGAATGTATACAATTGTTTGTATTTTGTGGTAAAAAACCGATATAAACAAGCTTTTACTCCTCACTTTTGACAATAAAAGGTGACAAGATAAAGAGAAAAACAAAAACAAAGGTTTACATTTAGCGATGAAAAGAGTGATAAAGCTTAACACGCCCCCGCGCTTTGTGTCCTATGGTGCGGTGGGTGGACAATACGAGGGAGAGGGGCCGCTTGGTGATAAGTTTGACCTTATCGACAATACCGACCGCTTTGGTTGTAAAACCTGGGAGAGTGCCGAGAGCGAGATGGCAAGACTGTGCCTAAATCTCACCCTCTCAAAAAATAAGATGAGCCACAAGGATTTAGACCTGTTGGTAGCGGGTGACCTACAAAACCAGTGTGTATCAAGCTCGGCGGCGTCGCTGGACCTTGGGGTGCCCTATGTATCGCTCTATGGCGCTTGCTCGACCTGTACCGAGGGGCTTGCCGTGTTGTCCGCCTTCCTCTCTACCGAGGTGGGCACGGGAGCGTCGCTGACCTCCTCTCACAACAGCGCGGCAGAAAGACAATTTCGCACCCCGCTTGAATACGGAGCGCAGAGAACCCCATCCTCACAATGGACCTCCACCACGGCGGGTGCCTTTGTCCTCTCTAATGACGAAAGTGTAATCGCGGGTTCTATTTACAAAAATGTATTGATAGAAAAAATGATGATAGGGCGAATGCAGGATGGCTCTACCACCGACGGGGCTAATATGGGTGGCGCTATGTCCTTTGCCGCGGCGGATAGTATAATAACCTACTTTGCCGAAACGGGCGAGAGCCCCAAGGACTACGACCTTATCGTGACGGGCGACCTTGGAAAGGTGGGCTCGGGGATGCTGTGCGAGATGCTCGCCCTACACCTGCCGACTGCGGTGGATAGGCATACCGACTGTGGCCTTTTGCTCTACGACCTGAATATGCGCGACGTCCATGCAGGTGCGAGTGGATGTGGTACCTCAGCCTCGGTGCTGGCGGCAGATATCCTTCCAAAGCTGGAGAACGGTAGACTGAAAAATGTTCTCTTTCTCTCCACCGGTGCGCTGATGTCCCCCTCCTCGGTGCTCCAGGGGCAGAATATCGTGGGAATAGCACCGGTAGTTCACCTTAAATACAGCCCTCCCTCTCACTAAGCTGCTTTGTAGATTTTTTATAAGCCATCACCACGCGTCCCTCTCGGTCCATCGGTTACTAAAGCTGTCGGTTGTTAGAGTGGTGACATTTAGTTATATCGGTATATACAGCTATTAGTTCTATACTGTTTAACTTAAGTAGTATAACTGTTAGTTCTATTCTGTTATAGTTAAGATGGCAAATATAACATTTTACAACTCCCCTATCAAAAGCGGGGAGTAAAACAAATTTGGAGTTTAAAATGAGTTATTTAGGAATTTTGCTGGCCTTTGTCGGTGGGGGTGCGCTGTGTCTTTTGGCACAGATTTTAATCGACCTAACCAAGCTTACCCCGGCGAGGATAATGGTATCCTTTGTCTGTACCGGTGTATTTATCTATGCCCTCAACCTGGCAAAGCCCCTCTTTAATATCTTCGGTGCGGGGGTGAGCGTGCCTCTTATCGGCTTTGGTATCGCTATCGCCGACGGGGTAAAAACCGCAATAGACCAGAGCGGTGCAATAGGCATACTGACAGGCGGTCTTACCGCCACCTCGGGTGGAATTACCCTGGCTATACTGCTCGGCTTTGTTCTCTCTCTGCTTTTCGGTGGCAAGAGCAAGGAGATGGACTATAAGTAAATATATTATTCCGTTTTTGTGTAATTTTTTACCTTTTCCCCTTGAATATTAAATATTTATATGATATAATATCTTTATAAAACTATATTTATCGTGCGTGCGCCGTGTGCGTGCGCAAAAATATTTAAATAGAGCGGGTTTTTACCACAAAAAAACAAGGAAAGGAAGTAAAAATAGATGGATGATTTATCCTTGATTATGCAAGAGGTGCTACCTATTATACAGAAGAAGATGAACACCTCTCCCTCTATATTCAAGCTGTGGTTTGGCGAGATGGAGCTGACCAAGCTGACCGAGACCACCGCCACCCTTCTTACAACCTCTGAGACCAAGAGAAACATTCTCTTTAATAAATATCTCGATATTATCAAATCCTCCTTTGCCGAGGTCATAGGCTTTGAGGTGGAGATAGATATAACCTGGCCCACATACAGTATCCCCCTCGACCAGGACCCCGAGGCCAAGGCTCTTATAGAAAACTATCGTGCCGCCCAGGCTCAAAGAGAAGCCGAGGAAAAGAAAAAGGCCGAGGAGCGCGCCGAGGCAGAGAAGGAGGAGGACGAGGGCGAGTTTGACGAGGAGAAGGCTATAACCGAGTACATAGAGGCCCCCACCACAAAGAGAATGGGAGTGTATGCAAGATACACCTTTGACAACTTTGTCGAGGGCTCGTCCAACAAGCTGGCGCGTGCGGCCTGCTTTGCCGTGGCAGAGGAGCCTACCACCCACAATCCCCTGTTTATCTACGGTAACTCCGGACTTGGTAAGACCCACCTTTTGTGGGCTATTATCAACCATATGAGGAAGAAGCACCCGGGTATAAGGATTGTATACAAAAAGTGCGAGACCTTCCTTGGCGAGCTTATCAAGGCCATCAACACCCGTACCACCGACCAGTTTAAGGAGAAATATCGCACAGCCGACGTGCTTCTTATCGACGATATCCAGTTCCTCTCGGGCAAGGAGGGTACACAGGAGGAGTTCTTCAACACCTTCAACGTGCTCTACGAGTCGGACAAGCAGATTATCCTCACCTCCGACCGTCCTCCCAAGGATATAAAGAACCTCGAGGACAGAATCCGTACAAGATTCGAGTGGGGACTTCTCGCCGATGTCCAGCCACCAAACTACGAGCTTCGTATAGCCATCATTAAGAAAAAGGCAGAGGAGATTGGTATCGGCATCTCCGAGGAGCTTATCGAGTATATGGCAGAGCGCCTCAAGAACAACATAAGACAAATAGAGGGCGTGCTTAAGAGAATATACGCGCTCTACTCCTTGACGAGCACCCAGGTGACCAAGGAACATATCAACGAGGCTATCTCGATTATCGACCCCGACAATATCCCCACCGACGCACTTATCGAGCGCATCCTCGGTGCTGTCAGCCGTGCCTACGGCATCCCCGTCGACCAGATGAAGTCAAAGAAGAGGACCGACAGCATCACCAAGGCAAGACACGTGGCGATATATGTAATAAAGGAGCTGACAGACCTGACCCTGGCCGAGATCGGTGCTGTGTTCTCGCGTGACCACGCGACGGTGAGCTCGGCACTCAACAAGGTTGAAAGCAATATAAAGACCGTAAACAACTTTGAAAACGAGGTAGAGGCTATCATAAAGGAAGTCAGGGGAAAGTAATTTTCAACAATTTTCAGTTGATAATCAAATAACTCCCTGTTATTTTGCAGTTTATAACTTGTTTGTAACTTTGAATTTAATTTGGAAAAATTATCAACAGCAACCAACAGGGTTTTTGTTGATAAAAAAAGCCTTATTATTCCCGATTTTCGGGCGTTTATTCACTTATTAACAAAATAAACAGGACAACTATTATAACCATTACTACCTTACAATAATTAAATAAATAATTTCCCCTTCGGGGGTTAACAGGAGATGAATATGAAATTCGTTGTTGCTAAAGCAGACCTTATGAAGAAGCTTACTCTCGCTATGGGTAACGTTTCTACTAAAAATACCGTGCCCGCCATTGAGGGTATCCTTATCGAGACTGTTGACGGGGGCAAGATACAGATTACCACCTATGATATGCAGAAGGGCCTTCGCTCGCTTATAACCCCCGTAGAGGTTGAGAGAGAGGGCAGATACATAATAAACGCGCAGAGACTCTACCAGACAGTAAGAGTGCTCCCCGATGATGATATCACTATCGACATTAGCGAAAACCTTAACTGCACAATTTCCTCGGGCCGTGCGGTATTCTCTATGAGCGCCACCAGAGGCGCCGACTACCCCAATATGCCCGACCTTGTCACCGAGAGAGGCTTTACCGTTGGGGCAGAAAATCTTCGCCGTATGATTTCCAAGGTTACCCACTCCATCGCGATTAGCGACAATAGACCCATGCTCTGCGGCGCTTATTTCAGTGTAAACGAGAACGGCTTTGAGGTCGTATCCTGCGACTCCTTCCGTCTTTCCAGATGCTCGCTTGATTGCGAAATTTCCACTCTTTCTAAAGAGGGAGTTACAAATTACTCCTTCATTATCCCCGGCACCTCTCTTGGCGAGATGATGAAAATTTTGGGCGATGGCGAGGACGAGGTGGTAAAGGTATACCTCTCTCGTAAGCACGTTATTGTAAACAAGGGGGATATGACCTTCTTCTCTCGCCTTATCGACAGCGAGTATCTTGACTACAAGAAGATTATCCCTAATTCAAATAACATTACTGTTAAGGTAGATAGGGACAGACTCCTTATAGGTCTTGAGAGAGCGAATATCATCGCAGAGGAAAAGATTCAGGGTGCGGGCCGCTCCTATGTTAAGATTGAGATTGACGGCCACTACCTCAACCTGACCAGTAACTCCGGAAACGGTGCTGTAAAGGACGAGATGGACTGCGAGCACGAGGGTGGCTCTATCGAGATTGCCTTTAACTGCCGTTATCTTATCGATGCTATCAAGGCAGCAGAGGGCACAGAGGTGCTTATCCGCCTTAAGTCCCACGACTCGGCTATCACTATCGAGCCTGCAGAAGAGGTCGACAACTTCAAGTACTTCTATATGGTATTACCCAGAAGAACTGTTGAGAACAGATAATTATTTCTTTAGGTTATCAACAATTGAACGCATAAAAATATTTCAAAATATTTTGCAAATACATATCCAAAAATAAAAATTACTGAATTCAAAAAGTGTAAGATTTTAAATGGTAATTAAAAAGTTTATTGCTTCGAATTTCAGGAATATAGAAGAGTGCGAGATTTCCTTTTGTCAGGGAGTGAACCTCCTCTATGGAAAAAACGCCCAGGGAAAGACAAATGTCATCGAGGGAATATACCTTTTTTCAAGGGGAAAGTCCTTTAGGTCAAGTGATGACCGCGAGATGATAGGCTTTGACAAAGAGGGCTTTAGAATTTCCATAGTTTACGAGGACAAGGACGGCGAGGGTAGCCTCGAGTACGCCTGCTTTGGTAGAGAGAGGCAGAGAAAGAAAAATGGATACAAGATTAGCCGCGTCGGTGAAATGATAGGCAGCTTTCGTTCGGTGCTGTTCTACCCCGACGACCTGGACCTGGTAAAGGGTGGGCCCGAGGGTAGACGAGGCTTTCTGAATGTGGCACTGTCCCAGTGCTATCCCGAGTACCTTTCGGAGTATGCTCGCTTTAAGACTGCCCTCGAGAACCGTAATAGCATTCTGAAAAATGCCTCAAAGGGCAACTACTATGACGAGGGCGAGCTCTTAGCCTGGTCTATGCAGATGGCGGAATACGCATCCTATATTTACTGTTATAGAAGAGAATATCTGATAAAACTGTCGAGGCATCTTGGGAGAATACAAGAGGAGATGTCGGGCGGCAAGGAAAGGTTAGAGTTAACCTTTGATTGTGACATAGAGACCGACCTCCCTGACAGAAACGCGGTGCGGGAAAGATATATCGAGGTATTTACAAAAAATCTTGAAAAAGAGAAGATAGTTGGCACCTCGCTATACGGCCCACAAAGAGATGACATAGAGATTTTACTAAACCACAGAAGCGCTCGCTCCTTTGCTTCCCAGGGGCAGCAGAGGTCAATAGTCCTGTCGATGAAGCTGGCAGAGGGCGAGGTTATAAAGGAGCTATTTGGCGAGTATCCTGTGTTCCTCTTTGACGATGTTTTGTCCGAGCTTGACGGTGATAGAAGGCGCTATTGCCTGTCGGGTATGGGAGAGAGGCAGGTTATAATAACCTCCTGCGAGAGCGAGATGCTTAAGAGGGAGGCAGGATGTGTCATCGAGGTAAAGGAGGGTAAATATGTTTCTTCATATAGGTAACAGAATTTCGGTAAAAAAGAAGAGCATTATAGGAATTTTTGACCTTGATAACACCACTGTATCGAAGATTTCACGCGAATTTATAAATATAAATCAAAAATGTGGCAGAGTTATATATACAGATACAGACCTACCCCGTAGCTTTGTGCTACTGGAGGAGGGGGACGGCTTTAATATAAGGCTGTCGAGAATTTCATCGGTCGGACTTAAGGTGCGTGCCGAGAGCGATTATAACGAGGATATATAGTTTCAAATAAAGAAAGAGAGAAAAAGATGTCGAGCGAAGTAAATGAAGTAAGAGGCTATGACGATAGCCAAATACAGGTGCTTGAAGGACTTGAAGCGGTCAGAAAAAGACCGGGTATGTATATCGGTACTACCTCTATAAGAGGTCTGCACCACTTGGTATACGAGATTGTAGACAACTCTATTGACGAGGCGCTGGCAGGTCACTGTAATTGTATCACCGTCACCCTCTATGATGACGGAAGCGTTTCTGTACAGGACGACGGTAGAGGTATCCCCTCGGGTATGAACGAGAAGCTTGGTCTTCCCACCCTTGAGGTTGTTTATACCGTCCTTCACGCAGGCGGTAAGTTTGGCGGCGAGGGATACAAGATAGCAGGCGGTTTGCACGGTGTTGGTGCATCGGTTGTAAATGCTCTGTCCGAGTGGGTAGAGGTTGAGAACTGCCGCGATGGTCAAAAATATACCGAGAGATTTGAAAGAGGAGCTGTGGCAAGACCCTTCAAGTGTGATGGCTCGAGCGACGGCAGGCACGGTCTTTTTGTAAGATTTAAGCCCGACCCCACAATCTTTGAGGAAACTATATTTGAATACGAAACTCTCTTAACAAGAATGAGAGAGCAGTCCTTCCTTAATGCCGGTGTCAGAATTGTCCTTGAGGACAAGAGAGAGGGTAAGGAGAGGATAGAGGACCTCTGCTACGAGGGTGGTATCATATCCTTTGTAGAATACCTCAACAACGAGAAGCGCGGCAACCCCATCCACCCCCAGGTTATATATATGAAGGGAGAGAGAAACGGCTCTATTGCAGAGGTGGCAATGCAGTACAACGATAGCTACAACGAGGCTATTATTTCCTTCGCTAACAATATGGCTACCATCGAGGGTGGTACCCACGAGACAGGCTTTAAGTCGGCGCTCACCAAGGCTATAAACGAGTATGCAAGAAAGATAAAGGCAATTAAGCCTGACGACAAGGGTCTGTCGGGTGACGACGTCCGTGAGGGACTTGTGGCTATTATCTCGGTTAAGCTCACCGACGCCCAGTTTGAGAGCCAGACCAAGGCAAAGCTCGGTAACAGCGAAATCCGTACCCTTGTGGATAATATAGTAGCACAGAAGCTGGAGGAATTCCTTGAGGAAAACCCCTCGGCGGGTAAGATTATTATAGACAAGGCCCTCGCCGCAAGCCGTGCAAGAGAGGCGGCAAGAAAGGCCCGCGAGTCTATAAGAAGAAAGAACGTCCTCGACGGTGTTTCTACCCTGCCCGGCAAGCTCTCTGACTGTAACGAGAGAGACCCCAGGCTCACCGAGGTGTACCTTGTAGAGGGAGACTCGGCAGGTGGCTCGGCAAAGGACGGACGAGACAGCCGCTTCCAGGCAATCCTTCCCCTTCGTGGTAAGGTGCTTAACGTAGAAAAGGCGAGAATAGACAAGGTCTATGGCAATACCTCTATTATTCCCATCATCCAGGCCCTCGGCTGTGGAATTGGCGACGAGTTTGATATTTCAAGACTCCGCTATGGCAAGATAATTATTATGGCCGATGCCGACGTGGACGGCTCGCATATCAGAATACTTCTTCTTACCTTCTTCTTCAGACATATGCGTCAGCTTATTGAAGAAGGACACATATACCTGGCACAGCCCCCTCTTTACAAGGTGCATAAGGGCAAGCAGTTAAGATATGCTTTCTCGGATGCCGAGAGGGACAAGTATATAGAAGAGCTTGGCACCAAGGGTGTCGAGGCAGAGAGATACAAGGGTCTTGGTGAAATGGACCCCGAGCAGCTCTGGGAAACCACTATGGACCCCGAGAGAAGAACGCTTCTTAAGGTCAGCATAGAGGACGCAAGAGCCTGCGACGAGATGTTCTCGGTGCTCATGGGAGATATGGTTGAGCCCAGAAGAGACTTCATCACTCAAAATGCTAAATTCGTAGAGAATTTGGACATTTAAGAAAGGCAAAGTGAAAATGGAACATACATACAAATCACAGGATATAGAGTTTCCGGACCAGCATATAGTCGAACACGATATGGAAAAAGAGGTTAAAAAGTCCTTTATCGAGTATTCGATGAGCGTTATAACCTCAAGAGCCCTGCCCGATGTTCGCGACGGTATGAAGCCTGGACAGAGAAGAATTCTCTACGCTATGTACGAGGACAATCTCACCTATGACAAGCCCTTCCGTAAGTCGGCGACAACGGTTGGTAACGTGCTTGGTAGATATCACCCCCACGGTGACTCGGCAGTTTATGAAACAATGGTAAGAATGGCACAGTCCTTCTCGCTCCGTTATCCTCTTGTCGAGGGTCACGGTAACTTCGGTAACATCGACGGTGACAGCGCTGCGGCTTACCGTTACACCGAGGCGAGAATGTCGAAGATTGCCGACTATATGTTAAGGGACATTGAGAAAAAGGTTGTCCCTATGACGAGAAACTTTGACAACACTCGCGACGAGCCTGTTGTCCTTCCCTCTCGTTTCCCTAACCTCTTGGTAAACGGCTCGGTGGGTATCGCGGTAGGTATGGCTACCAATATCCCCCCTCACAACCTTACCGAGGTTATTGACGGTACAGTTTATAGAATGGAAAACCCCGAGTGCTCGGTGGATGAACTTATCGAGTATATCAAGGGTCCTGACTTCCCCACCTCGGCTATCATCTATGGTACAAGAGGTATAAAAGAGGCATACGAAACCGGTAAGGGTAAGGTCTATGTAAGAGCGAGAGCCACAGTAGACGACGAGCACAGAAGAATTATCTTCACCGAAATTCCCTATATGGTAAACAAGTCTATGCTTATCGAGAGCATGGCAAATCTCCATAAGGAAAAGAAGATAGAGGGTATCACAGGTCTGCGTGACGAGTCGGGTCGAGGTGGTATGAGAATAGTAGTAGAGTACCGCAGAGATGTAAGTGGTGAGGTTATCCTTAACCAGCTCTATAAGTACACCGAGCTTCAAAAGACCTGCTCGATAAATATGCTGGTAATCGACGGCGGCGAGCCCAAGACTCTCTCGCTTCCCCAAATTTTAGACAGATATATTGAATTCCAAAAGGAAGTTATCAAGAAGAGAACCCAGTTTGACCTTGACAAGGCTCTTCGCGAGATGCATATCCTTGAGGGCTATAAGGTCGCTATTGATAACATCGACGAGGTTATCAAGATTATCAAGACCAGTGAGTCTATCCCGGGCGCAAAGGAAAGACTCTGCCAGAGATTTGCCCTGACCGAAACCCAGGCACAGGCTATTGTCGAGATGACTCTCGGTAAGCTCTCCGGACTTGAAAGAAAAAAGGTGGAGGACAGACTCGCAAAACTCTCGGAGCTTGTAGACGAGCTTCGCGGCATACTATCTGACGAAAACAAGGTAAAAGAGATAATCAAAGGGGAGCTTTACGAGGTAAAGGCGAAGTTTGGCGACAACCGTCGCACCGAGATTGTGGAAGCTACCGAGGAGATTGACCTGGAGGACCTTATTGAAAGACATACCTGCGTTATCACGGTTAGCCATACCGGATATATCAAGCGCCAGAAGGCGAGTGTCTATACCGCACAAAACAGAGGCGGCAAGGGTATTATCGGTATGACCACAAAGGAGGACGACTTCGTCGAGGACGTTATTGTTTCTAACTCCCACGCATTCCTGATGTTCTTTACCAACCTTGGTAGAGTCTATGCAAAGAAGGCATACGCAATCCCTGAGGCATCCAGAACCGCCAAGGGAACAAACCTTGTCAATATCATAGAGCTTCAGGAGAACGAGAAGGTAACCGCTATTATTCCTATAACCGAGTTTATAGACGGCGAATACCTGACTATGATAACCAAGCTTGGTGTAACCAAGAGAACACTCCTTACCGACTTTGAGTACCAGAGAAAGGGTGGTAAGATAGCTATCAACCTGGACGAGGGCGACGAGCTTATCTTTGTTCGCCACACCAAGGGTAATGAGAGCCTGATTATCGCAACAAGAGACGGTAATGCGGTAAGATTTGACGAGAATAATGTGCGCGCTATGGGCCGTGCGGCAAGAGGTGTTAAGGGTATCACCCTCACAGGCGACGACTATGTAGTAGGCGTTGCCCTTGTCGACGAGGAAAAGACCCTGCTTACTGTCACCGAGAATGGTATGGGTAAGCGCACAAAATTCGACGACTTCAGACAGATGAAGCACAGAGGTGGTAAGGGTGTAACCTGCCACAATATCACAGAAAAGACCGGTAAGCTCGCTACTGTTATAACCGTATCCGATGACGACGACGTTATGCTTATAACAAACGAGGGTACTATTATCAGAACAAATGTAAGCGGTATCAATATCTACTCGAGAACTGCTACGGGCGTTATTATAATGCGCCTGTCCCTGGGTAGTGTCATCAACAACGTGGCAAGACTCGAAAAGGCAGCAGAGATAGAGAAAGAGACCGAAGAGCAGGAGGCGCTTCTTACCGAGGAAGAGGCAAACAGACCCGTTGTAGTCGCAGAAAAAGAAGATGACGATGTCGAGGTGCTGCCCATTGAGGAGTTAGAGGATAATGAATAAACAAATACTAAAATGTATAGTATTGTTTACCTTGATACTCTCTATGGTGGCAGGCGTGTTAAGTTTTACCTCATGCAACCGCTCTATTAATGAGGAAGAGGTCCTTACAAATGCAAAGGAGCTTTTACAAAGAGCGGAGGTATTAAACCAGGTTTATTACGGAAAAGGTATTGAATACAACAGGGTTTCGAGTCTGCAAAATGGTGCATACTACGATGCCGACCCGACCCACCTATCAAAACTTGGTTTTAGTACGATAGAGGAACTTAAGGTGCTGACAGAGAGGACATTTACGGTCGAGTATTCTATCCAACTGTATTCGACTATCCTCTCTCCCTTAACCGTGGACGATGTGACGGTGGCTCTTGCGAGATATTACCAAAAGTACGAGGGCGACAACGTCTATGGCGAGCCTGTGTGTATTATGGTATACTCCCAATTTAACGTGCTCTTTTATGACACAATATCCTATGATTACTCCAGCCTTCGGGTAAAGGGGGTAAAGGGTGAGGTTGTGACCGTAGCGGTGGATGCTACTACCGTGAACAGTGAGGGAAAGAGCCAGGATGTCGTTATAGATATTCAAATGATAGAAGAAAACGACGGCTGGCGCATCGACAACCACACCTGGGCAAACTACAATCCTTATGCCGAGCGGCTTGAGGAACTTGAAAAAGAAGAACTAAAATAAAAATACAAGCATTTACAAAGTAAAATGAAAAAGGAGAAAGAAAATGACCTTTAGCGAAAAACTTGTAAAACTCAGAAAATTGAAAGGACTTACTCAGGACGAGTTTGCCAGCGCAATCGGCGTATCCAGACAGGCTGTGTATAAGTGGGAGTGTGGTCAGTCCTACCCCGAAGTACCCAAGCTTATTGAGATGAAGAAGCTCTTTGGTATCTCTCTTGACGACCTGCTCGACGAGAGCTATGAAGTTGTCCTTCCCGAGAAGCCCAAGAGAAAGAGAACTCCCAAGGCTCCCACAGAGAAGACAGTAGAGACCACCACAGAGACACCTACCGAGGCGGCAGAGGTAGTAGAGGAAGCTGTTGTGGTTGAAGAGACTCCTGTTACCGAGGCTCCCGTAGTAGAAGAAGCTGCTACCGAAGAAACCCCCGCACAGGAAGAGGCTACCGAAGAACCCAAGAAGAAGGGCTTCTTCGCAAGACTGTTTGGCTTGAAGTAATCGCTTTGAAGGTGAAATT
>JAZSMN010000196.1:0-3598 GCA_045535925.1 Eubacteriales bacterium | reverse complement strand
CGATCCGACTTCTCTTCTTGGCCTTTTGGTTGTGGTGTTTAGCCCCTTCTCCTTCTTATTTAAGAAGCTGCAAAACCTTCTTGGCAAGCTGGCAAAGACCGAGGAGGACCAGGGTATGACCGAAGAAGAGCTGGTTTCGATTATCGAGGAGGCTGAGGAAAGCGGAGATATCGACGAGGACGAGTCTACGCTTATCAAGAGTGCAATAGAGTTTAACGACCTTGAGGTTGGAGATATCTTCACACCCCGTATTGATATCACGGCTGTGCGCTCGGATGTGACCAAGGAGGCCTTGGCAAAGGAGTTCTCGGAGAGTGGTTACTCGAGAATCCCCGTATACGAGGAAGACCTGGACAATATCATCGGTATCGTGTACTACAAGGATTTCTTTACCACCGCATTTAAGCAGAGCACTCCCATTAGCGAAATTATCAAGCCTGTTATGTATGTCACAAAGACACAGAAGATCAATGACCTGCTCCGTGATTTGCAGGAAAAACAGCTACACCTCGCGGTAGTTACCGACGAATACGGCTCCACCGCAGGCATAGTGACCCTCGAGGACATACTCGAGGAGATTGTAGGCGAGATTTGGGATGAGCACGACGAGATAATCGAGGAAATCAAGCAGATTGAGGAAAAGGAATACATAGTATCCGGTATGGCAAACCTCGAAAAGCTCTTTGACACTCTGGATATGGAGCTGGACGAGGAGATGGATGCCCTGACTGTAAATGGTTGGGCTATGGATATCCTTGGCAAGATTCCCGAGGAGGGCGACAGCTTTGAAATCGGCGGTCTTACTGTCCATGTACTTAAAATGGACGGACGCAGAGTCGAAAACCTGCATATTCTCGACACTCGCGAGTCGGAGACGGATGACGAGGAATACGAGAAGGAAAGCTAATTTGATAGAGGTTTAGACTGACTTTTTATCTAATCGAAACATTTAACTTAAAAAGGCATTATGGCTTTGTCCATAATGCCTTTATTGTTTGGAAAATTATTTTGTATATTTTTTCTGTCCTGTCCCTATTTCTTTGGGCTGTCCTTATTTTGTTTTAGTTGCTCTGCCCTTCCCTGTCATTTTTGAAAGCAAGTTTTTTGTCAATGAGCATATTAGGTCAAAGAGCGACCTCGCACCCAAAATAACTGCGAGGGTGAACAAAAGCTTTGAGACCAAAGACAAGGGTGTGGGGGTGGAAGAAAAGGCGAAGAGGCGGCTGGTCAGAAAGGAGGCAATAAGCGATAGGACAAGGGGGGATATAAGTCCGTTTACCAGGTCTATACCAAACCCAACCTTTTGCCCGAGGCGGATTATGGAAAGAAGGAGATTAAACCCTTCCATAACCAGGATAACAACCGCATAGCCCATAATTCCAAGGGGCGGGATAAGGAAATACACCAACACTATCGAGAGGCAGGCATCGATAATATTTACCCACATAGAGTAGATATGCTCGCCAATTCCCTTTAGCATCGAGTCTGCCACGTGGTCGATATACATTAGCGGTATCACGGGGGCGAGGAAGGATATGAAATATCCCGCCTCGGAGGAGGAGAAAATAACATAGGCAAGCTCCTCGGAAAAGAGCGAGATTATCACCGAAAGCACAACCGAATAGGAGAGTGTCCTCGTCAGGGCCTCGGTGGCGAGGGCTCGCATATGCTTTTTTTCACCCATGGAGTGGGCCTCGGCAAACTCGGGGACAAGCAGGTTGGCACAGCAGGACAGGGGTGTAATAGGGAATAACAGCAGAGGAAGAGCCATACCGTGAAGAGTGCCGTAGGAGGAAAGTGCCTCGGACAGACTCTCGCCACGAAAAACAAGACGACGAGGTATAAGGCTGTGCTCTAATGCCAAAAGTCCAGAGCGGATAACAGCAGAGGTGGCAAGAGGAAGCGCCATACCAGCGACCGAGGAAAAGGACATACCCTCCTCACTCTCGCTGTGGCGACGATTTATGGCAAACTCGACAAAGGCGACACCAGACGCCACAAGCTCAGTAAGGACCACACCCACCGCGAGGGCTATCGCCGATGACTCTGCCCCACCGCTCACCGAGCCAAGAAGTGCTATGGTAAGTATTATTCTCGCGATTTGTGCCACCACCTGGACGGTAGCATTAAAGGAAACTCGCCGTATTGCCACAAAATAGCCAGAGATTACCGAAGAGAGCGCACAGGGGATAAGCGACAAGGAGAGAATGCGCAGTGCCTGTGCCGTACGAGTGTCACCAAGAAGTGTCCCGCCAATATATCCACCGCCCAAGGCGAGGACTATCGTGGCTATCCCACTAAATAGCAAGGAATATAGGAATGCCCCGCGCAATATTTTATCCGCTTCTTTACCTCTGGTGCCACCCACAGCCCCTGCGACAAGGCGAGTGACAGTGAGATTTATGCCCGAGGTGGCAAAGGTCAATGCAAAGCCGTAGGCGGTCATTATCAGGGTGTTTAACCCCATGGTTTCCGCCCCCACCGTGCGTGATATGTATGCACCAAGGAATAGCTGGACACTACGCATCGCTATGCCAACCGAGGTAAGCAGGAGTGCATTTTTTATAAATGTAATTCTTTTGGCTGTCATTTTTATCCCCTTTCTATTCTAATTTACTTAAAAGGTGGATAAAAAATAACTTAAAAACAAAGATATATCCTGCGCTTTTGTTAGAACTATACGTGCTTTTGGCTTTCATGAGAATTTTTCTTCCCTAAAGATAGAAAAAGTCCCACGGCAGATGCCGTGGTACTCTATTGTTAATTTAGTACGGTATTAGCCGTTAACCATCTTTGCAACCTCAGCTGCAAGATCGTCCTCTCTCTTCTCGATGCCTTCGCCCTTGTCGAAACGAACAAAGCCGGTAACCTTGATAGAACCGCCAAGTTCCTTTGCAACAGAAGCAACATACTTACCAACGGACATAGAATCATCCTTAACGTAAGCCTGATCAACAAGGCAGTTGGTCTCGTAGTACTTGCCAACCTTACCCTCAACGATCTTAGCAAGCACCTGCTCGGGCTTGTTAGCCATCTTGTGATCCTGCTGCATCTGAGCGATAAGAATGCGCTTCTCCTCCTCAAGAACCTCTGCAGGAACAGACTCTCTATCGAGGTAGAGAACGGTCATAGCAGCGGTCTGGAGAGCAACGTTCTTTGCGCACTCTGCAAACTTATCGTTGTTTGCGAGGTCGGTATCGAAGCTAACGATAACGCCGGTAGCACCTGCACCATGGATGTAGGTAGAAACAACACCCTCAACAATAACGAAACGACGGAGAGAAAGCTTCTCACCAATCTTGTAAACAAGCTCGTTAAGTTCTGCTGCAACGGTGGTCTCGGTGTCGCTAAGCTTGCAAGCAAGGAGAGCCTCAACATCAGCGGGCTTGTTCTCGATTATGGTCTTAAGGATTGCCTTAACGAAATCCTTGAAGAGCTGGTTCTTTGCAACGAAGTCGGTCTCGGAGTTAACCTCTACCATAGCGGTTACATCACCGATGGTCATAATGTCAACGATACCCTCTGCTGCAATTCTGTCCGCCTTCTTTGCAGAAGCGGCCATGCCCTTCTCACGAAGAACCTTTACAGCAGCCTCAAG
>JAZSMN010000259.1:0-16801 GCA_045535925.1 Eubacteriales bacterium | reverse complement strand
GATTTATTAACCTTCCTATATCGGTTATTAAGGCTACACCGGTAGCATCATTTATCATTCTTTTGTGGGTGCTTTTAAGCGGAGATTCACTGGCAATTCTCGTATCGGTTCTTATGGTTTTGCCACTTGTTTTCCAAAACACGGTGGACGGTTTTTCCTCGGTATCTAAGGAACTTATAGAGGTCGCATCCCTATATAAATTTAGCTTTGCCGAGAAGCTTAAGGTGCTATACCTCCCCGTTATTCAAAAGTTTATTTACCCCGCAATTATCACCTCTGTCGGCCTCGCTTGGAAGGCGGAAATTGCCACCGAAATTATTGCTTATACAAGAAATTCGATAGGTCAAAATATCAATGATGCCAAGACCGCACTTCTTACCCCGACAGTCTTTGCCTGGACCTTGATTATCGTCATTATGAGTATCCTTCTTGAATATATAGCGGCGCGACTTCTTCGGAGGTGCAAATGAGTATCATAATTAAAAATCTACACAAGTCTTTTGATAACAAGACAATATTCTGTGGCTTTTCGTACAGTTTTGAAGAAAACAGCATCTATGTAATCGAGGGCGATAGCGGTATAGGTAAAACGACCCTGTTACGCCTAATATCAGGGCTTGACACCTCATATGAGGGCGAAATTTCAGGCGGCGGAATGGATAGATGCGCCTTTATGTTCCAGGAATATAGATTATTCCCAACCATTTCAGCTCTTGAAAACGTGCTCCTATCAAGACCCATGGAGCAAAGAAACACCGAAGAAGCAATCCATTTATTAGAAAAACTTGGATTAACAAGGGATGAAATAGAGCTATTACCCGAAATGCTCTCGGGTGGTATGAAGCAGCGAGTATCCTTCGCAAGAGCTGTTTATAGCCAAAGGCGGATTATACTCCTTGACGAGCCGACAAAGGAGCTTGACACCTCGCACGCCGACGCGATGCTACAAATTATAAAGGAAATAAGCATCGATAAAACCATTATTCTCGTTTCGCACAACCCCACAGAGCATATATTAGATTCGGCTATCCCCTTAAAACTTTAACAAAAGCGTTCGCAAAATGCGAACGCTTTTTTAGTATTATATATTTATATTATTGATTTTTTAATTTATGTGTGTTATAATAGGATGAATCATTACAATTCGAGGTTAAAACAATGCCAACAGAAATTTCACAACGAATATCTAAAGCATTCCCCAAACTTTCAAAAGGTCACAAAAAAATAGCAAATGCCGTTGTTTATCAGTATGAAAAGGTAGCCTATATGACCGCCGCAAAGGTCGGACAGCTTGTCGGTGTATCCGAGTCTACTGTCGTAAGATTTGCAAGCGAGTTAGGTTACGCAGGCTATACCGAATTTCAGCAGGCTGTACAGGAGCTGGTAAGACGTAAATTGACCCCCAACCAGCGCATTGAAGTAACAAAGCAAAGAATGGGCAAGGGCGATATCCTTGAAACGGTTATGGAGTCGGATATCAGTAAAATCAAGTACACCCTGGCAAACCTTGATAAGGCGACATTTTCCAACGCTGTAAACGCAATTCTTACCGCAAAAACTGTATACATAATGGGTGCAAGAGCAACCGAACCGATAGCAAAGCTGCTCTATTACAACCTTTCGCTTATTTTTGATAATATACGATACGTAAACCCCACCTCTTCAAGCGAAGTCTTCGAGCAAATGTTCTCCATACGCGAGGATGATGTCCTTATCGCATTCTCATTTCCCAGGTATTCTACCAAAATGGTGCGTGGTGTTAAGTTTGCCAAGTCAAAGGGCGCATCGGTAATAGTCTTTACCGACTCTGACATCTCGCCTCTTGCCGAGCACGCAACCCACCTGTTAACTGCCCAGTCTGATATGGCATCTTATATGGACTCGCTTGTCGCTCCTATAAGCATTATTAATGCTATTGTAGTCGAGATAACCACAAGATGCGAGGATCGTATCCGCGAGAGATTTGACACGCTTGAGGCCATATGGGACGAATACGAAGTATATACTAACAAATGATGGATAATTATCAAATACGAGTTTGCGTTGTCGGTGGTGGCGCATCAGGAATGATGGCGGCGGGTACTGCCCTATCATATGGTGCATCGGTCACTATGTTTGAGCATATGCCACTCCTTGGCAAGAAACTGGCAATAACAGGTAAAGGCAGATGCAATATCACAAATGCATCGACTCTACAAGAGCTGCTCGACAACGTACCTAAAAATCCAAGATTTTTATATAGCGCCTTTTCTTCCTTCACACCAGAGGATACAATAGCATTCTTCGAGCGACTTGGAGTAAAAACCAAGGTTGAGCGAGGAAAAAGAGTCTTCCCCGAGAGCGACAGAGCGCGTGACGTGGTTGATGCCCTGCGCAAGTACTGTGAAGGTGTAGAAATCATACACAAAAAGGTTAAAAAAATAAGGAAAAACCAGGACGGAACCTTCTCTGTTATAGCCGACATCGAGTATATCTTTGATAAGGTTATAATAGCAACAGGCGGCAAATCCTATCCCTTGACAGGCTCGGACGGCTCCGGATACAGGCTCGCTATGTCACAGGGACATACGGTAACTGAGCTAAAGCCCTCGCTTATCCCCATCACATCGAGCAGCCGCTACTGTCCTTTGATGCAGGGGCTATCCTTGAGGAATGTCGGTGTTAAAATCCTTGACAATAACGGCAAGGTCCTATATTCCGACTTTGGCGAGATGATGTTTACTCACTTTGGAGTTACAGGTCCTGTTATTTTGTCCGCATCTAGTCACCTTACAGGCAAGGATATATCCACACTAACCCTGTCCTTGGACCTAAAGCCCGCCCTTGATGAGAAAACACTCGACGCGCGCCTTCTTTCTGATTTCAAGGACAATGCCAACAAGGACTTTGTCAATTCATTAAGCCAGCTACTCCCCCAAAAGCTTATATCACCTTTTATAGAAATGAGCGGTATTGACGAAAGACGAAAGGTCAATAGTATAACTAAGGATGAGCGCAAGGTTATTCTTTCGCTTCTTAAGGATATGCGATTTACTCTTTCGGGCTTAAGACCTATCGAGGAAGCGATAATCACCTCTGGCGGTGTTGACGTCAAAGAGATTACTCCGTCTACTATGGAGTCAAAGCTGGTCGAGGGCCTGTTCTTCGCCGGAGAGATTATCGACGTCGATGCCTACACAGGCGGCTTTAATCTTCAAATTGCATTCTCAACTGGATATTTGGCGGGAAAAAACGCGGCAGAATATTATTATTAAACGAAAGGAATACAAAAATCAATATGATTAGAATTGCAATCGATGGCCCGGGTGGAGCCGGAAAATCCAGTCTTGCGAAGGCTGTTGCGGCAAAGCTTGGTATCATATATGTTGACACGGGTGCTCTCTATCGTACAATTGGTCTTTATATGCTTAACCACGGTGTCGAGCCTACCGACCGCGAAGCTGTTGTAAGCCGACTTGGTGACTTTACCCTCGAGATGAGGTTTACTGACGGCAAGCAGATTATTCTCCTTGACGGCGTCGATGTAAAGGACACAATTCGTGCCCCCCAGGTTTCGATGGCGGCATCTCACGTTAGTGCTATCCCCGAGGTTCGAGAATATCTGCTTAACACTCAGAGAAATATCGCAAAGAAGCATTCGGTTATTATGGACGGCCGCGATATTGGAACTGTAATTTTGCCTAACGCAGAGATAAAAATATTCCTCACCGCAACACCTGAGGCGAGAGCAAAACGCAGATACGAGGAGCTTCTTTCAAGAGGCAAAGAGGTCGAATACCAGCAGGTATATAATGAGATGGTCGAGCGCGACACCAATGACTCCACACGCGCCTGCGCACCTTGTGTACAAGCCGAGGATGCCATCTTGCTTGACAACTCGCTTCTTTCCGCCGAAGAAACCGTAGATAAGGTTATAGAAATCGTTACGAGCTTTCAAAAAAAAACTAAAAAAACCATATATCCGCGACTACACAGCTTTTTAGCGCCCTTTTTTCGCTTTCTGTTTAATGTAAAGGTTGTCGGCAAGGAGAATGTACCCAAAGAGGGCGGATTTGTCCTCTGTGCAAACCATATAGCGGTACGTGACGTAATCCTCATCGCCGCTGCTTGCCCAAGACAGATAAACTTTATTGCGAAGAAGGAGCTCTTCTCTATTCCCCTTTTAAGCGGCTTAATTACCACTCTTGGTGCGGTTAAGCTTGACAGAGGCGGCTCGGATGTTAAGGCGCTTAAGCGCTCGATTGAGCTTGTAGAAAACGGTGGTATCGTAGCTATATTCCCCCAGGGACACAGATACCCGGGTGTACACCCCGCATCCACTCCGAGGAAGAACGGAGCAGCCCTTATAACCTATCGTTCGGGTGCCGACGTAATACCCGTAGCTATCAAGACAAAGAAAAACAAATATGGTCTGTTCCGCAAGGTTGAGATTATATTCGGCAAGCCCATCGAATACTCTACTCTTGGACTTAAAGAGAGCGGCAACGAGGAATACAAAAAGGCTACCGACCTGATATTTGATAAGATTGTTGAGCTTGGCGATTTCAGTGATATCCCCCCACTTGAGACGAGCGAAAACAACGCGGCAAAAGAGCCCGAGGGCGGCGAGGAATAATGACTATTACTATTGCAAAAGGCTCGGGATTTTGCCCCGGAGTAAAAAGAGCCGACTCCTTTGTTTCTTCGCTAATTGAGAAGCGAAAAAGAAGCGAGAGAATATACACTTTAGGCCACCTTATTCACAACCGTATATACAACGAGAACCTTGAGAGGCAAGGTGTGAAATCTATCGAGTTTTCCGAGGTTTTCGATACATTTTATTCTAATCCGGAGCTGCCGATGACTCTGGTAATTCGCACCCACGGCATCCCCAAGGAACAAAACGAAGAGCTTGTTCGCCTATGTGAAAAAGAGGATAATTTTCACCTCGTTGATGCAACTTGCGGCTATGTAAAAAACATCCACAAAATAGCCGACGAGAATACAAACGACCAGACGATCTTTCTTCTTTTTTGCAATCCAAATCACCCAGAAGCTATCGGTATAATGAGCTATGCTCACGGTGAAAAGTATACAATCACATCCGTGGATGATATTAAAGAGATAAATTTTGGTAATAAGATACCAATTTTGTGCTCTCAAACCACCCAAGGCTTAACAAAATTTATAAAAATTAAAAATTTTTTACAAAACCTATGTACAAACGCAAAAATTTTTGATACAATATGTATTGTCACTGAAAATCGACAGAACGAGTCAGTTTGTCTTTCGCGAAACTCCGATCTTGTAGTAGTAATTGGCGGCAAAGAAAGTTCTAACACGCATAAGCTCTATGAGCTGTGCAAACAGGAATGCCAAAATACTCATCTGATAGAGAGTCCCGAGGAACTGGTACCGGATTTTCTTTACGGTGTACAAAAAATAGGAATAATCGCAGGTGCTTCCACACCTGACGGTATAATAACGGAGGTAAGTAAGACAATGGAAAACTTTACTGAATTGCTGGAAGGCTCACTTAAATCTTTACATACAGGAGAAACAGTTGTTGGTACTATTTTCACCATCGGTGAGAATGAGATCAAGCTTGACCTTGGCGCCAAGTTTACAGGTGTACTTGCTAAAGAGCAGGTTACCGATGATCCCAGTGCAAAACTTTCCGAGATGTTCAAGATTGGAGAGGAGATAGAAGTTTTTGTTATCCGCGTTGAAGACGGTAAGGGTATCGCAACCGTTTCCAAGAAGAGAGTTGACAAGGACAACAGCTGGGTTGAATTGAGAGATGCTTATAATGCTGGCGAGGACCTTGAAGGTAAGGTTGTAAGCGTTATCAAGGGTGGCGTACTTGTTGCTACCGGTAACAACACTGTATTTGTTCCCGCTTCCCAGACCGGTATTGCAAAGGGCGGCGACCTTAGCGCTCTTGTTGGCACTACCCAGAAGATTAGACTTATCGAGTTTGATACCGCAAAGAAGAAGGCTCTTGGTTCTATCAAGGTAATCCTCAACGAACAGAAGAAGGCTGCTGAAGAGGCAGTTTGGGCAACACTCGAGGTTGGTCAGCACTTCATGGGTACTGTAAAGAATCTTGCTCCCTACGGTGCATTTGTTGATATCGGCGGTGTAGACGGTATGGTTCACAATACCGAGCTCTCCTGGAAGCGTATCAAGCACCCCTCCCAGGTTGTTAAGGTTGGTCAGGTTATCGACGTATTTGTTAAGGAGCTTGATGTCGAGAACAAGAGAATCTCCCTTGGCTACAAGACCCAGGAGATGGATTACTGGTTCCAGTTCACCCAGAAGTATGCTGTTGGCGATATAGTTCCCGCAAAGATCGTTTCTATTATGCCCTTCGGTGCTTTCGCAGAGGTATATCCCGAGGTTGATGGTCTTATCCACATCTCCAGAATCTCCACCGAGAGAATTAACTCCCCCGCTGACGTTCTTACCGTAGGTCAGGTTGTTGATGTTAAGATCACCGAGATCGACGACGAGAACAGAAAGCTCGCTCTTTCTATCCGTGCTATCACCGAGGCTGCTGAGAAGGCTGCAAGAGCTGAAGCAAAGGCACAGGAAGAGGCCGAAAGAGCTGCTGCCGAGGCTGAAGAAGCTGCAAGACTCGCAGAAGAGAGAGCTGATATGGCTCCCTACATTGTAGGTTCTATCGACTAATTCTTACCTTTATATAAGAAAATCCCGACGAATTTCGTCGGGATTTTTTAGTTCTGTTTTCTACAAAACCAATGCATATTTTAAAATTAACTTGGTTTAGTAATTATATCCTATAAAATCAAATATAAATTAAACTTCCAAGGACTTTTTATACTCAAGGAACTCCTCATAGGTTCCGGGTCTATCGATAAAGCCGTCGGGAGTTATCTCGATAATTCTATTAGCAACGGTATTCATTATCTCGTAGTCGTGGGAAGCGAATAGAATATTACCACGGAAGTTACGCATTCCATTGTTTACAGCAGTGATAGATTCCAGGTCGAGATGGTCGGTAGGCTGGTCAATAATAAGCATATTCGAGCCAAACATCATCATTCTCGAGAACATACATCTAACCTTTTCGCCACCAGAAAGCACGTTTACAGGCTTAAACACCGCCTCATTAGAGAACAACATTCTACCAAGGAAACCACGAAGATAGGTCTCAGTTTGGTCCTTGGAATACTCACGGAGCCAGTCGATTATAGACTCTGTGTGCCCTTCAAAATACTCGGTATTATCGTGGGGGAAATAAGATGTGGTAATAGATACACCAAACTTAAACTCGCCCGCATCAGCCTCTGCCTCGCCCATAAGAATGCGGAACAGATGTGTTATAGCCATTTCGTTGCCTACAAAGGCAATCTTATCATCCTTAAATACGTGGAATGACAAGTCCTTAAAGAGAACCCTACCGCCGACAGAGCCTGTCAGCCCCTCAACGTGAAGTATCTCCTTCCCTGCCTCTCTATCCATATCAAAGCCAATAAAAGGATAGCGGCGGCTTGATGCAGGAAGCTCTTCTACGGTAAGCTTGTCAAGCAGTTTTCTTCTTGCGGTAGCCTGTCTTGACTTAGATTTGTTCGCAGAGAAGCGAGAAATAAAGCTTTGAAGCTCGGCTATCTTCTCCTCGTTGCGCTTGTTTTGCATCTTAATAAGGCGCTGAATAAGTTGGCTTGACTCATACCAGAACTCATAGTTACCAACATACATCTTAATTCCGCCGTAGTCGATATCAACAATATTTGTACAAACATCGTTAAGGAAGTGTCTATCGTGTGAAACAACAAGTACAGTTCCAAAATAATCCGACAAGAAGTCCTCAAGCCACATAACAGCATCAATATCAAGACCGTTTGTTGGCTCGTCAAGAAGAATAATATCAGGGTTACCAAAGAGCGCCTGTGCAAGAAGGACCTTAACCTTTTCGCTCTCCTTGAGTTCGGACATCATTCTATAAAGATACTCGTCAGTTAGGCCAAGACCTTGAATAAGTTTTGATGCATCGGATTCTGCTTCCCAGCCATTAAGTTCGGCAAATTCGCCCTCGAGTTCACAAGCCCTGATGCCGTCCTCGTCCGAGAAGTCTTCCTTGAGATAAAGGGCGTCCTTCTCCTTCATAACCTCATAGAGATGCTTGTTACCCATTATAACCGTGTCAAGAACGGTATATTCCTCAAAAGCGAAGTGGTCCTGTTTAAGCACCGACATACGAACAGTAGAGGGGATGCTAACCTCGCCGCGAGTAGGCTCAAGTTCGCCACAAAGTATGCGAAGAAAAGTGGACTTACCCGCACCGTTTGCGCCTATAATACCATAGCAGTTGCCGGGTGTAAATTTCAAATCTACATCCTTAAACAGCAACTGTCCGCCAAATTGAAAGGATAAATTATTTACTGTAATCATTTTTCTGCCTTATTTTATTTCTATTATTTGATATTTTCCAACATTTCCTTGATGCTTTTATATATATAAGTAGGTTTAACCTCGCTCGTCTTCAGGTCTAAGAGTGTACCCTCACCAGAGAGAACAAATACGGTATCAATTCCCGCATTTACACCAGAGGCGATATCAGTATAGAGCCTGTCCCCTATCATCACCGCATCCTCTTTTTGATACCCAAACTTTTCAAGCGCCATAAGTATCATATCAGGCTCAGGCTTGCCAATAAACCGTGGCATCTTGCCAGTAGCATTCTTAATCATAACAGATATACTACCAAGGTCAGGCACAAAGCCATAGGAGGTGGGACAGGTTACATCAGGGTTGGTCGCAAGATATAGATATTCTCTGGTAGATAAAAGACGGCATACATCATCAAGCTTTTTATATGTCAGCTCGGTGTCATAGCCGAGCAAAATGCCCTCTATACCCTCGCCTATCTCACTGACAACATCTATCCCCTCATCGATAAGCGTCGATACAAAGGATTTTGTACCCATACAGTAAAACCGCTTGCCAGAGTGGTATTTTCTTATATATGCTACTGTTGCATCAACAGAGGTAAGAAAATCCTCCGCCCCCGCCTCTATACCAAGTATTTTCATCTTCTCGATATACGCACCAACACCCTTCGAGGAGTTGTTTGTAACAAAGAGATATTTTCCGCCCTTTTGTTTAACATAGCTTAAAAAGTCAAGGGTTCCGTCAAAAAGCTCATAGTCGAGGTATATCGTGCCGTCCATATCGAGCAAAAACAGTTTTTTATCAGCAAGAGCCATAAAAACCTCCAAGCATATTAAAAACCCTACATAGTAGGGTTTTTATATTTTAGTCGGGATAACCGTCGGGATTCATTTTCTGCCATCTTGCAGAGTCTTCACACATCTTCTTAAGATCTCTCTCTGCGCGCCAGCCAAGAACCTCAAGAGCCTTGGTAGGATCTGCATAGCATTCTGCTATATCACCAGGACGTCTTTCTGCAATGCGATACTTTACAGGAGCGCCCCAAACATCACCAAAGGCCTTTACCATTTCAAGCACCGAATAACCGTTTCCAGTACCAACATTAATATAGTCAATACCGTTCATTCTGCCTGTGTATTCGATAGCCTTAAGGTGAGCGAGTGAAAGGTCAACAACGTGGATAAAATCGCGCACGCCTG
Organism: Eubacteriales bacterium; assembly: GCA_045535925.1. GTDB lineage: Bacteria > Bacillota > Clostridia > Oscillospirales > CAG-272 > UBA1740. The sequence continues at coordinate 7,208 of JAZSMN010000259.1, read as the reverse complement.
TGCCGTCGGGTGTGTTATAATCGTTTCCGAACACGTTAAGACATTCGAGCTTGCCTGCCGCAACCTTCGCGATATAAGGAAGAAGGTTGTTGGGAATACCACGGGGGTCCTCACCAATAAGGCCGCTCTCGTGTGCGCCAATGGGGTTGAAGTAGCGAAGAACACATACCGAGAGCGAGGGATTCGCGTGTGCTGTATCGGCAAGTATTCTCTCTATCATAAGCTTGGTCTCGCCATAGGGATTGGTGGTAGAAAGGGGGAAATCCTCTCTGATAGGCACCGACTTTGGCAGACCATATACTGTTGCGGAGGAAGAAAATACAATTCTATTAACACCGTGTGCTATCATACAATCAAGCAGGTTGAGGGTGCTTGTGAGATTGTTGTAATAATACTTTACAGGAATAGAAACAGACTCGCCAACCGCTTTAAGGCCTGCAAAATGGATAACCGAATCAATATCAGGATAATCCCTGAATACCTTATCAAGCTGCTCCTTGTCGCACATCTCGCACTCGATAAATGTTGGGCGCTTGCCTGTAATAGCCTCTATTCTGTCAAGAACACAGAGCTTGCTGTTAGAAAGGTTATCTATAATAATTACCTCTTGACCGATATTCATAAGCTCGACAACGGTGTGCGAACCTATATATCCGGTACCACCTGTTACAAGAATTGACATATAATCCTCCAGAAATTTAAAATTAAAACAAAAAAGAGCAGATGAATGACCCACTCTTTTTTGATATTATTAGTCAGCGTAAACGCTAACCTGCTTCTTGCCACCTGCGATATGTTCATATCTTACGGTGCCACTGATAAGAGCAAAAAGAGTGTCATCAGAACCGATGCCAACATTATGACCGGGATGAATCTTAGTGCCACGCTGTCTAACAAGAATGTTACCAGCAAGAACAGCTTGACCGTCAGCCTTCTTCACACCGAGACGCTTGGACTCGGAATCACGGCCGTTCTTAGTAGAACCAACGCCCTTTTTGTGAGCAAAGAATTGTAAACTGAGCTTTAACATTTCGTGTACCTCCATATTTAGTAGTAAATGGCTTGATGCCCTGTGGCTTATATCGGCCTTTCGATCTCTTTTACATCGAGGAAATCATAATAATCCTCGGTAAGATCCATAAGCTGATAGTAATAAGCCTGAATAAGTCCCGAAATAGCAAATCTCTTCTTCTCATCGGACTCAAATTTAGGTAAAGCAGACTTTGCAACCAAGGTGATGTTTGTAGTAACCTCGTCGATAGTGTAATCAACAAAGGAGTTGTAAGTAACCTCAATGGCATTGATAATAAGCATAGTCATTGCCGAAATAGCCGAGCAAAGAATATCCTCACCCGCATCAGCAAAGCCTGTATGCCCCTGCTCCTCGAATCCGTAGTAGATTCCCTCGGACTTATAGAAACAAATCGTTGTTTTCATTCAAAAATCAACCTTCGATCTTTTCGATCTGAATCTTGGTGTAATCCTGGCGATGACCGATCTTCTTCTTCTCGTTCTTCTTCGCCTTGTACTTAATTACATCGATTTTCTTGGACTTGCCGTTCTTAACAACGGTAGCAACAACGGTTGCACCTTCAACATAGGGAGCACCAACAGTAAGAGTCTCACCGGATACGCAAAGAACCTGATCAAAGGTAACCTTCTCGCCTTCCTCAACTCCAAGCTTCTCAACGAAGATTACATCTCCCTCGGAAACCTTGTACTGCTTTCCACCTGTTACGAAAATTGCGAACATGTAAAAGCACCTCACTTTCGTGTTTAATCGCTATCATAGGCGTGTATATTCTACATCTTTTGTGCCCATCAATATGCGTCAATCTATTTTATCACTTTGAATGTTGTTTGTCAATAGATTTTTCAATATTTTTTAGTAAAATTTCATAAAAAAACTCCCCGATTTTCTACATCGGGAAGTTTTGGTGTTTAGTTCTTTGTGCAACCGTCACAGTCGCCTGTGCACTCGTCAGCTTCGGTAGCGTCACAGCCATCGCAACTCTCGCACATATCCTCTTCTACAATCTCGATATCGGTGATAGGCTCGCCACAAGCAGGGCAAACAAGAGTGTCAAGATCGATATCCTCGGCAAAGCATATAACCTCACCGCAAGAGGGGCACTCTATCTCATAAAAGCCCTCGTCATCAAACTCCTCGTCGTACTCTTCTTCCTCATTGAGGTCGCTGTAATCCTCGTACTCCTCGTCCTCGTAGTCATAGATGTAGTCCTCTATCTCGGTAATATTCGACTCAAGAAGCTCGAGCGACTCAGAAAGGAAGTCGTTTTCATCCTCAAGCACCTGGATTTTAGCCGCCATCTGCTCTACAAGATCAATAAGCTTGGTGATAACCTTGCCCTCGGGAGTAGACTCACAAATGCCAAGGCCCTCTGCAAGACCCTTAATATATGCTGCGTTTTCGGTAATATACATTTTAAATCTCCTTATTTATGTTTAATTTTGAAAGACTCTCCCAACCAAGTCGGGAGAGTCTATATTCATACAAAGGATTATGCTCTTTCGAGATATTCGCCGGTTCTGGTATCAATACGAAGAACGTCGCCCTCGTTGATGAAGATCGGAACCTTAATAACTGCGCCGGTTTCAAGAGTAGCAGCCTTGGTAACGTTGGTAGCGGTATCGCCACGAACACCGGGCTCGGTCTCGGTAACAGCGAGCTCTACGAATGTGGGGGGCTCAACAGAGAAAACATTGCCCTTCCAAGAGGAGATACGGCAAACGGTGTTCTCCTTAACAAACTTGAAGTTGTCACCAAGCTTGACAGCGTTGAGGGGAATCTGCTCGTAGGATTCAGGATCCATGAAGTAGTAAAGATCGCCATCGGTGTAAAGATACTCGAGATCACGACGCTCGATAACAGCGTTCTCAAACTTTGCAGTGGGGTTGAAAGATGCCTCGCGGGTAGCACCGGTAACAACATCTCTGTACTTGGTTCTTACAAAAGCGGCACCCTTTCCAGGCTTAACGTGCTGGAACTCGATAACCTGATAAACCTTACCATCCATCTCGAAGGTAAGACCGTTCTTAAAATCACCTGCTGTAATCATTTTCTAATATCCTTTATTGATTTATTTAATCCTTGCTGCTTAAAGAGGATTAGTATATACGCAATTATTTTACCAAATTTTTATAGATTTTGCAATAGGTAAATCAAATATTTTTGCACAAATGAAGATTTTTTTAGTCAAAAACCAACATTTCTTTGGTAGAATGGGCAAAATTGTGAACTCCATCCTCGGTAATAGCCACCATATCCTCGATACGGCAACCATATTTACCAAAGATATAGATGCCGGGCTCGACGGTTACAATGTTACCAGCGACAAGTTTTGTGCCAAAACCGCGGGGCGAGAGCGCAGGGCTCTCGTGTACAAGAAGTCCAACCGAGTGACCAAGCGAGTGACCAAAGGTGCCCGCATAGTCCTTGTCAATAATATCTCTTGCAATCTTGTCCGCCTCACCACAGTCACAGCCCGCCTTAAGGTATTCGAGGGCGCTTGTCTGTGCCAAAAGCACGGTGTTATAAAGCTTCTTTATGTCCTCGGTGGGCTTGCCGATAACGACGGTTCTGGTCATATCCGAGCAATATCCGTCAATCTTGCAGCCAAAGTCCATAGTGAGAAATCCCTTTTTAAGCTTGACATTTCTCGGTGTGCCGTGAGGAAGAGCCGAAGCATCACCGGAGACAGCAATGGTGTCAAAGGACATACCCTCTGCCCCATTTTTACGCATAAGATATTCAAGCTCGACAGCAACATCTATCTCGGTCATCTGTGCAGGATTGAGGTTCTTTAAAAGCGTTGCAAAAGCATTATCCGCGATATCCTGCGCCTTTTGTATCGAAATAAACTCTTCAGGTGTCTTGATTTGACGAAGGTTTTCTATCATCGAGCCAATGCTTACAAGGTTAAAGGAGGGGTGCTTTTCCTTAAAGGAGAGGAAGCTTGAATAGGACATAAAGTCCCCCTCAAAGCCAACAGTTTTGCATCCCTCTAACACCTTGTCGATAAAAGCGTGTCTTTCGTCAAGTCCCTTGAGGTCTAAGATCTCAAACTGCTTTGATGCCTTGGCAAGAGCCATCTCATAATAGCGGAAGTCGGTTATAAGATATGCGCTTTTATCGGTTATAAGCAGCATACCGCTGGAGCATTCAAACTCGGAAAGGTACCTGCGGTTAAGGTCATCGAGGACAATAGCCGCGTCAATCCCCTTCTCTTTCATTGAAGCTCTGAATTTATCAAGTCTTGTCATAGTATTACCTCAAATATTCCAAATATTTATTCTTCATCGCAAGAGCATCATCCGACTGTGTACCCGCCGACTCGCAGATAACAGTAGGCGATATTCCCGCCTTTGCAATAGCCTCAACAAAGGGCTCAAAATCAGGGCCGTATATATCATCGGCAAAAGTAAGATGGCGCTTTTCACCAGAGCCTGTCCACTCAATCTTCGAGAAATGACAATGCAGGCTGTCAAGGACCAGGCTACCAAGGTTGGTGTCGATTCTGTCAAACACTCTCAAATAATCATCAGTTGTCTTAAACACACCGCCAAGGTCGCGGGCGTTTAGGTGACCAAAATCGATAACAGGCACAAGTGCAGGTGAAATAGTACAAAGCGAGAGCACCTCGTCAAGTGTGCCAAGCTGATTAACCTTGCCCATAGTTTCTATACCGATTTTTATTCCGTAGGTTTCAACCTCGGCGACAGTCCTCGCAAGAGTGTCAGCAGAGAGCTTCATTGCCTCCTCGCGCGAAATTTTTGCACAAGAGCCACAGTGTACAACAATAGTACCTGCACCAAGCAATCTTGCCGCCTCTATGCTCTGTCTGATGTATTCTATACTCTTTAGTCTCTTTTCCTCAAACACACCCGAAAGCGAGATAAAATAGGGTGCGTGATAGGACATTTTAATATTATTTTTTGCCGCCTCTCTACCAATAAGGCCGAGAGTAGCAGGACCTGCTACAAGACCGTTACCAGCCTCGTATTCATAGGCATCAAGACCTATGCTATTAAGCCAAGCGGGTGCATATTGTGTGGCGCTGTATCCCGCCTTTTTAAAGGCGTCACTGTTACCACCGGGGCCAAACTTTGCGCTCATTTCAACCTCTTTCTGTCGGGTCGGTGTCTGTGTTACCGCCTTCCGACTCTGCAATCTCTTTTACACCAGCCGAGTTTTCAGTCTTGGCTTGGTGCATCTTTTTATATTTTTTTAACACCGGGATTTCTAAAAGGCGCTTAAACCTTGTCAAAATATCCCTTTTATCCCTAATCGGGGGCACTAAAATAGCACGAATTCCAGCATTGTGAGCCGCCCAAACATCGGTAAACACCTGGTCACCTATAAGAATGGTATCTTCCCTACTCGTGCCAATATCTGCCATAGCACGAAGAACATTTTTCTTAAAGGGCTTGCCTGCCTTCGCATAAAATGGAAGGCCCAAATCCTTGTTGAAAAGCTCGATGCGTTCTCTGTTATTGTTGGAAACGATAGCTGCCTTAATTCCGTTTTCACGAAGCGACTTTAGCCACTCTGAAACACGCACACCAGGGGTAGCATTTTCATAAGGCTCAAGAGTGTTGTCCACATCGAGAATCACCCCACGAACACCAATTTTAAGAAGAAATTCGGCACTCGCCACATCAAAAGTATCAAAATAATATTCGGGAACAAAAGAAAATGCCATAACAATTCCCTTATCTAAAGCAATTTTATTTTAAAAGCCTGTGAAAGCAAATTTATTTTAAAAGCCTGTGAAAGCAAATTTATATAAATATTTTAGCAAAAGGAGGTGTAAAAGTCAAGAGATTTTGCAAGCAATAGCGTCCTTGACTTAAATAAAAAACTCGTCCATAGGAACGAGGGTAAAATGTTGTGTAAAATGATATATCTCATAAAGATATGATATCCGCCCTAATGGGCAAAGATATACATGCTAATGCGTTATGCAATGAGCAAAGCGACTGAATAGCGAGCCGGCGAGCGTCTATACCAAGCCTGTGGATTGGATAAAAAAAGTCGTATCCTGCGATACGACTTTTTTGGCGCGCCCTGGAGGATTCGAACCTTCGACCTACCGGTTCGTAGCCGGGCACTCTATCCACTGAGCTAAGGGCGCATATTGGAGCGAGTGATGGGAATCGAACCCACGCGACCAGCTTGGAAGGCTGGAATTCTACCATTGAACTACACTCGCATGCTTAATCAAGCCTATATAATATATCATAATAGATGCGGTTTGTCAATACCTTTTTCAAAAAAATATAATAATATTTTATAGGCTCGGACTAAGTGAGTCCGAGCCTAAATTGTTGGCGAAGTTATTTAACTACTATGTTAATAATCTTGCCGGGAATAACAATTTTCTTGACTATGGTCTTGCCGGTAATTGCCTCAGCAATACGAGAGTCCGCCTCGACAATAGAAAGGATAGTCTCGTTGTCTAGACCGTTAGGAACGGCTACAACAGCACGCACCTTTCCATTTACCTGTACAGGCATCTCGATTGTGTCGTCAACAGTCTTGCTCTCGTCATAGACGGGCCATTCTGCCAGCGAAACAAGGTCCTCGTGACCAAGGGCGGAATATACCTCCTCGGCAAGGTGAGGTGCAAAGGGCGAGAGAATCTTCGCAAGGGTTGCAAGCTCATCCTTTGTGATACTACCAATCTCATAAATAGTATTAAGAGTAGCCATCATTGCTGCGATAGCGGTGTTAAACTTCATAGCATCGATATCCGAGGTAACCTTCTTGATAAGGCGATGGATATGCTTTTCAAGCTTGGGAGTAGCTCCCTCGCCGTTTACCATCTCAAGAAGATTATAGAATCTCTCAAGGAAGCGCTTGCATCCCTTGATAGACTGGGGATTCCAGGGTGCCGCCTGCTCGAAGTCGCCAATGAACATCTCATAAAGACGCATTGTATCTGCACCGTAGTCACGAATAATATCGTCGGGGTTTACAACGTTGCCACGAGATTTAGACATCTTCTCGCCGTTTTCACCGAGAATCATACCGTGGCTTGTTCTCTTTGCATAGGGCTCGGATACAGGCACAATATCAATATCATAGAGGAACTTTGCCCAGAAACGAGAATAAAGCAAGTGAAAAGTGGTATGCTCCATACCGCGGTTGTACCAGTCAACAGGCATCCAGTATTCAAGTGCCTCCT
>JAZSMN010000015.1:0-10881 GCA_045535925.1 Eubacteriales bacterium | reverse complement strand
GTCCATAATGGGCTGCATCTTTGCATCTCTTACGGTCTTGTCATCGGTGTCAAGGGCTTCCATAACTCTCTCTTCACAGTATGCGAAGATTTCGTCGAACATATCGTGATCAAGCTCGCCAGAGGTGTATGCGAACTTGGGCTTGCCAATCTCAGCTACGATGCCATCGATGAAGTCAACAAGCTTCTTAATCTCCTCGTGAGCCTGCATAATAGCCTCGTACATAATGTCGTCAGCTACTTCGTTTGCACCAGCCTCGATCATAACTACCTTCTCGCGAGAAGCGGCAACGGTAAGCTCAAGGTCGGAAACAGCGCGCTCTGCCGCTGTGGGGTTTACAACGATCTTGCCATCAACAAGGCCCATAAATACACCACCGATAGGACCATTCCAAGGGATGTCGGAAATGGAGAGGGCGATGGATGCACCGATCATAGCGGTGATTTCGGGCGAGCAGTCGGGGTCAACCGACATAATTGTAAGGATAAGAGAGATATCGTTGCGAAGATCCTTGGGGAACAAGGGTCTAACAGGACGGTCGATAACACGGCCTGCAAGAACAGCCTTCTCAGAGGGCTTGCCCTCGCGCTTCAAAAACCCGCCGGGGATCTTGCCAACTGCGTAAAGCTTCTCATCATAGTCTACCGAAAGGGGCAAGAAGTCGATGCCGTCACGGGGTGCGGCAGATGCGGTTGCAGTAGCAAGAACGGTGGTCTCGCCGTACTGAATGAGAGCGGCGCCGTTAGCAAGACCTGCAATCTTACCAGTCTTTACAACAAGGGGTCTGCCTGCGAGCTCGTAGGTGAACTCTCTGTAATTGTCAAATGTCTTGAAGTTTTCTACCATAGTTTTTTCCTCCTAAAATTTTGTTTTTCTTGAGGGCGACCATAGCACTTAAATAAACGCTTGTCCTGCAAACGCATATTTAACTGCTACCTTCGCTCCTCTATTTGTGGATTTGTGTTTTTTATAAAAAACGGGAACAACAGTGTGCTCCCGTTTTTTATAGTTATCCCGGGAAGTAAATAAATTACTTTCTGAGACCAAGTCTCTTGATTACCGCTCTGTATCTTTCGATATCCTTCTTTGCGAGGTAAGCAAGCAACTGCTTTCTGTGACCAACCATCTTGGAAAGACCTCTCTGAGAGTGGAAGTCCTTGGGGTTCTTCTTCATGTGCTCGGTAAGACCGTTAATTCTATCGGTAAGGATAGCGATCTGAACCTCGGGAGAACCAGTATCTCTCTCGTTAATCTTGAATTCCTCGATGATGGCGCTCTTTGCTTCTCTGGAAATCATTTTTCTTCACCTTTCTTAAAATTTTATTCCATAAAACCGGGTAACGTGCGGGTGAAAAGCGAACACCACGCAGGGGTTTGTCCCACGGCGGAGTGATGCCATACACGCAACTCAGTATTAGGCCGAGTGTAATTATAGCATATATTTTATTATTTGTAAAGAGATTTTATAAAAAAGTATGTTTTTTGTTAGTATCGTTATATTAGATAAAAGAATATTCGGCTTTTTATTAAGTTTTCACAGTTTCTTTGCTTTTTTATCCGTGTTTTGCAGGTTCGTGGTTTTTGCTCTCTGCTTCTTCCTCAAGCTCGTGGACAATCTGCTGTTGCTCGGAGAACCTGATAGCCTTGGGCATATTCAGGCGGAATACCGTAGCAAAGACGCGAATAAGAAATACCGTGAGCATACCCACTATGCTGGCGACTACCTCACCAAGTTCGTTTGGCATAAGATAGGCAACGATACAGTAATAGGTACTCGATCCCGCCGCAGCGGCGAGGGCGTATATCCTCTTCCTGAAAACAAAGGGGACGTCCTGAAGGCAAACGTCACGCACCATACCGCCACCAATAGAGGCAATAACACCCATCATTATGGCAAGGAACGGTCCTTCTTCGGGGAAGAGCTCCATTGTAACCTGCACACTCGCAACCGCAAAGGCACCAAGACCAGCGGCGTCTATGTAATTATTAATGCTGAGGACGTTTTCCTTATTTTTTACATACCACTTTTTAGAAAGACGGGCGATAAAGAATACAAGAATGCTCGTCACGGTACAGATGATAACAAGAAGCCAAAGGTTACCAAAAAATTCAGGGATACGACCAATTATCAAGTCGCGCATTATACCGCCGCCAAATGTAGTGATATTAGATAGGAAGATAACACCGATAAAATCGGTTTCCTTGTCTATTGCAACCACCGCGCCCGAGAAGGCGAAGGCAACAACGCCTATAAGCTCAATAATAAAAATTACCGTTTCCATATTTCCTTATCCAAGCTCTTCGATTTTTTCAAGAAGTGCCATAAGCGCTTTGCCCCTGTGGCTTATTGCGTTTTTCTCCTCGTCGGTAAGCTCTGCTACCGTGCGAGTGTCACCGTCGGGGACAAATATAGGGTCATAACCAAAGCCCCTATCTCCTCGCCAATGTTCAGTGATAGTGCCATACATATACCCCTCGGCGGTTAATGTAGTGCCGTCAGGATATACGAGCGCTATCGCAGCGGTATAGTGGGCAGACTTGTCATCCTTATTTCTTAGCATTTCCAAGAGTAAATTGTTGTTGTCAATATCGTTGCCGTGACCTCCCGAAAAACGAGCGCTGTATACACCAGGTGCTCCATCAAGGGCGTGGGCGCATATTCCACTGTCATCGGCAAGCGAGGCAAAGCCTGATATTTCGGAAATCTCTCGCGCCTTCTTTAAGGCATTCTCCATAAAGGTGGTGCCGTCCTCCACGGTCTCGTGCTCGATACCCGCCTCACGTAGCGAGAGTATCTCTGAAAACCTATCGCCAAGAATCTTTTTTATCTCATAGATTTTGTGCTTGTTGTTGGATGCAATAATAAGCTTCATATCAACCTCGATGAAAACAATTGTTTACATAAACCGTGCAAAAACCTGACACGGGTGCCAGGTTTTTGTTTTGCTATTAGAAGAGACCGGTAATCTTACCGTTTTCGTCCACGTCAATCTTTTCGGCTGCGGGGACCTTGGGAAGACCGGGCATTGTCATAATGTCGCCGGTCAAAACTACCACAAAGCCAGCACCTGCAGAAACCTTGACATTCTTTACAGTAACGGTAAAGCCACTGGGTGCGCCAAGCTTTGTCGGGTCGTCAGAGAATGAATACTGTGTCTTGGCAACACAGATAGGAAGCTTGTCAAAGCCGAGGGCTGTGAGGGCCGCAATCTGCTTCTTCGCAACAGGGAGAACCGAGATGCCGTCGCCTCCGTAAATCTTCTTGACAACCGCCTCAATCTTGTCCTCGATACTACCATCAAGCTCGTAGGAGTAGGTGAAGTCACCCTTTTCCTCTTCGCAAAGGCGAACTACCTCGCGAGCAAGCGCCTCGCCGCCTTTACCACCTTCCGCCCATACGGTGGAGAGAACCACATTTACACCAAGCTTCTTGCACTCGGATATAATGAAGTCAATCTCGGCATCGGTGTCGGTGGGGAATCTGTTTACCGCAACGACAGAGGGAAGCTTGTATACATTTTTGATATTAGAAACATGGCGAAGCAGGTTTGGAATACCCTTTCCGAGTGCCTCGAGATTTTCACCAGCGAGCTCAGTCTTGGGCAGACCTCCGTGCATCTTAAGCGCTCTAACGGTAGCAACAATTACAACCGCGGAGGGAGTAAGGCCCGCCATACGGCACTTAATGTCAAGGAATTTCTCGGCTCCAAGGTCTGCGCCAAAGCCTGCCTCGGTGATAGCATAGTCGGCCATCTTCATAGCGGTGCGAGTAGCGATTACCGAGTTGCATCCGTGGGCGATATTGGCAAAGGGGCCACCGTGTACAAATGCAGGGGTACCTTCGAGGGTCTGGACAAGGTTGGGTTTGAGGGCATCCTTAAGAAGTGCGGTCATAGCGCCCTCGGCCTTGAGGTCACCTGCGGTAACAGGCTTCTCGTCATAGGTGTAGCCTACAATTATTCTCGCAAGTCTTGCCTTAAGGTCGGAAAGCGAGCTTGCAAGGCAGAGTACCGCCATAATCTCGGAGGCAACGGTAATGTCATATCCGTCCTCACGAGGTACACCGTTTACTCGTCCACCAAGTCCGTCGGTAACAAAACGGAGCTGGCGGTCATTCATATCCACGCATCTCTTCCAAGTGATTCTGCGAGGGTCGATATTCAAGGAGTTGCCCTGATAGATATGGTTGTCAAGCATAGCTGCAAGGAGGTTGTTTGCCGCGCCTATTGCGTGGAAGTCACCAGTGAAGTGCAGATTGATATCCTCCATGGGGATAACCTGGGCCCAACCGCCGCCTGCGGCACCGCCCTTTACACCAAAAACAGGACCCAAGGAGGGCTCACGAAGGGCAACCGCAACACTCTTGCCGATGCGGTGCATACCGTCTGCTAAGCCGATAGTAGTGGTAGTCTTACCCTCGCCTGCGGGGGTGGGAGTGATAGCGGTCACAAGTATAAGCTTGCCATCCTGCTTTTCGCTCGAATCGGTAAGGAGCGAGAGGTCTATCTTTGCCTTAGTATTTCCGTAAAGCTCGATGTACTTCTCATCTACACCTGCCTCGCGTGCAATTTCAATAATGTGTCGGGGAGTGACGGACTGAGCAATCTCGATATCAGTCATGGTTTTTTCTCCTTAGTATAGTTATTTTTTTACATAAGTTTACAGTATGTATTATACACCATATTACACCGCTTGTCAATCAAAATAAAGAAAAATTCGGATGTGGTTTTATCGGTCAATTAGACGAAAAAAGCCGGTTTTTTATGTGAAAAATGCACTAAAGAAAAGTTTTTTTGAAAAAACAAAAAAAGGTCTTGACAAAAGAGGAAAAAGGTTATATAATATGGTGTACGATTATGGGACAACATAGCCTAAACTATGCCCATTTTCGGTAGCGAAAGATTCGGGGGTACACGATGAGGCTCGATCTTAGGCCTTTGCTTGCCGGCGATAGACTGCTCTCTTTTAACTATGAATTGCCGCTTGTTGTCGACCCTGATGACACCGCCAGCTTCCTTTACGGCGTAAGTTTTCCTTCTCCCCTGAAGGTGGAGGGTGAGATTACCAACACCGCAGGATATATGCGTATGACCCTGACAATGTCGGTCGACTACCAAACCGTATGTGCCAGATGTCTTAAGCCTGTCTGCGGATGCTTTTCCCTTGACCTTGAGAAAACCGTCGCACCAAGAAATCTGTTAGGTGATATTGACGAGAGCAGACTCGACGATTATGCTATTATAGAGGACGGCTTCCTCGATATGGACGAGCCACTTCTTGAGCAAATCGAAATGGAATTCCCCGTCAGATTCCTCTGTCATGAGGACTGCAAAGGACTGTGTCCAAAATGCGGAAAGGACCTTAACGCGGGCGAGTGTGGATGCGTGGCCAAAGAGGTTGACCCCAGACTCGAACCACTTAGAAAGCTCCTTGAGCAAATGAAAAACGAAGAAAATAAATAAAAAACATATACCGAGAATGCGTGTGTCGCATACTCAAATAGGAGGTAATCAACCATGGCAGTACCTAAGAAAAAGGTGTCTCACTCCAGAAAGATGAAGAGACGCTCCAGCGTTTGGAAGCTTGAAACCCCCACTAATCTTGTAAAGTGCCCCCAGTGCGGTGAGTACAATCTTGCTTTCCGTGTTTGCAAGGCTTGTGGTTACTACAAGAACCAGCTCGTTGTTGCTAAGAAGGCAAACGCTGCAAAGTAATTTAATTACTAACAAAAACCGACTTTTCAGTCGGTTTTTTGTTTTATGCTTATGGTTATGTAAGTATAGGTTTTTGGACGAATTATTATGCTGCGGCAAATAAAAATGCAACCTTGCTTTGAGCTTATATAAAAATGCAACCCTTTGGAGGTTGCATTTTTGTTTTATATTTGGTTTTCGCTTTTTGTTATTTTGGAAGTTCAAGGAATATTTTTTGCTGATTTTATATCACTTTAGAAGTTCAAAAACCTCTTCGGGGGTCCGTGCTATGTGGGTAAAGCCAGAGAAATATATCTCCTCGGGGGTGCCGTGTCCCCAGAGCACACCGAGCGAGGAAATTCCGCATATTGCGGCGCCCTCGGCATCGTATTTTCGGTCACCCACAAGAATACATCTGGCTCTGTCGGTGGCACTATCGCCAACCCCAACGGCAGAAAGACTGTATTCCAGAACATCGCACTTGCGATGTCTTTCCTTATGCGAGCCCGCGCCACCGAGGAAGTCAAAGTACTTGTCAAAGCCAAAAAGCTTTGCTATCTTTAGCATCTGGTCCTCGGGCTTTGAGGTTGCCATAACCAGGGTTTTGCCCTGTCTTTTTAAGTCTTCAAGGAGCTTATATATTCCGTCATAGACCTTGTTTTCTCGCCAGCCATAAATCTTATAATACTCGCGGAAGAGGAGAATGGCATTCTCCGACTCCTCGGCGGTAAAGCCAAACTCTCTCTGCCACTCCTCGTAGAGCGGCGGGCCGATAAATCGGCGAAGAGAATCGCGGGTGCCATAATCGATGCCAAGCTTTTTGAATGCGTACTCGAATCCGTTTAACAGACCGAGCGAGGGGTCAGAGAGGGTGCCGTCCAGGTCGAATGCTATGATATCGTAACCCATATTATACCCCCTCGTATGCCGCCATTATAGATTTTATATGACTAAGGTAGCCTTCGGCTACACTGGCAGGACTTACAACCCTCGCCCTGTCATTAAGTTTGGTGAGTTAATTGTAGAAGGTGTGGCTAACCATTACACGGACGGTAACACGGAAGCTCCCCTCGCCAGGTATTAGGGGTATATCGGTGCCGAAGCGGTCGATGATGACGTTTGCAAGCTCGTCCCGGCACTCGAGAGTGACAAGGGTATCTTCGCCCGAATACATTGCAAAAATCTTTTGCGAATAGTCGGCGGGGTCGATTTTTTGTGAGGCGGCTCTCTTGTCGCGAGGAATGTCAAGAGTCTTTACCTGCTCCATTTTGTCGACCCTGAAATGCTTGACCTTGCCGTCATAGTCATCCAGGGCAACCAGGTAGTAAAACTCGCTCTGCCATATAAGGGTAAGCGGACTTACGGTAAAGAAATTACCTTGGTTGCGAATGACCTTTTGCTTTTTGCTGTTGTATTTGTAATACTTAAATTTAATCTTAAGGTTGTTGTTAAGGGCGGTGTGGATACAGTCGGTAATGTAGATGGTGGCATTGTTTGAGGTCTTTGCTCTGCCCTCTACGTGCACCTGTCTTTGTAGCTCACCCGCACCATAGATACTGGCAAAGCCCTTTAGCTTTTCTATAAGCTCGCGGCTTCTTTTTTCGCTGATAAACTTGGAGGCACCGACAGCATCGACAAGGAGCTTTAGCTCGGGGAGCTCGAAGGGGCGCTGGCTTAATGTGTATGAGGGCGGCTTGGTAGCAAGCTTTTCTACTGTAAAGCCCAACTCTTCAAGTGTCAAAAAGTCATCGTAGATACTCTTTCTCTCGGCACTTATCCCATACTCCAAAAGTCCGTCAAGTATCTCCTTCATCGTTATTCCGTGGGAATAATCGGTGCGCCTTATGAACATCTCGAGAAGTCTGAAGAGCTTCTGCTTTTGATTTTCCTTTCTTGGCATATGGCACCACCTAATTACTTCACGGTTTCAAGCTTAATCATATTGGTATTGCCGGGTTTGCCATTTATTTGTCCGCCAGTGAGGACAACGTTGTCGCCCTTCTTGAGACCTTTGACTCTCTGGGCTTCGCCAAGAGCCTTGTAGAAGAGGACCTCGATGGAGTTAAACTCCTCGGAGAGGACGGGGGTGACACCCCAAGAGAGGTTGAGCTTTCTCCAAATGCGCTCGTCGGTAGTGAGGCCAACAATGTCGACAGGGCAACGGAAGCGGCTAACCATTCGAGCAGTCTGTCCGCTGATAGAGCTTACCACTATGCACTTGGCACCCGTGTCAACCGCCATAGCGCAAGTCGCGTGGGAAACCGCGTCGATATTGTTGCGAATACGGAACTCGGTGGAGAGGAACCACTGCTTGTAGTCGATGCCGCGCTCGGTGAACTCGGCTATCTCTGCCATGTTTCTAACCGCCTCGACAGGGTGCTTGCCCGCAGCGGTCTCGCCAGAGAGCATTATCGCGGAGGAGCCGTCATAAACAGCATTTGCAACGTCGGAAATCTCGGCACGGGTGGGGCGTGGGTTGTTAATCATGCTCTCGAGCATCTCGGTGGCGGTAATAACTCGCTTACCGAGAAGGCGGCATTTCTTGATAAGATATTTCTGCACGGTGGGTACTTCTACAAAGGGAATTTCCACACCGAGGTCGCCTCTTGCGACCATTACACCGTCGGCTATGGTGCATATCTCTTCTATGTTTTCTACACCCGCGCGGTTTTCTATCTTTGCGATAATATCGATATGCGAGCCACCATTGGCATTGAGGAAGCCACGAACTGCGGCGATATCCTCCCTGGTCGAAACGAAGGATGCGGCAACAAAGTCAATCTCGTGGGCGATACCAAAGAGAAGGTCGGCCTTATCCTGCTCGCTGAGGTATTCCTGTCTTAACACCTTGCCGGGGAAGGACATACTCTTTCTGTCCGAAATCACGCCACCTGTTATAACCTTGGTGTGTATATCAGTGCCCTCTACCGACACTACCTCAAATACTACCATACCGTTGTTTAAGAGGATGCGGTCACCGGCGGAGAGTTCGTTGTAGAGGTTTTTGTAGCTGACCGAAACGATAGTTTCATCGCCCTCTACCTCACGAGTGGTGAAGGTGAATGCGTCGCCGTCGGCAAGCTCTATCTTTCCGTTTTTGAAGGTTCTAATTCTATATTCAGGGCCCTTGGTATCCAGCATAATGGCGATAGGCATAGCAAGTCTTTCGCGCACCGCCTTTACCATATTAATAAGGCTCTGGTGATATTCGTGGGTTCCGTGGGAGAAGTTAAGTCTTGCGACATTCATTCCCTCCATACACATTTTGGTGATGACATCCTCGTTGTCAGAGGCGGGACCTAATGTGCAGATAATCTTGGTTTTTCTCATATTTTTCTCCTTGCTGTCCGTTAAATCGGCTTTTTGTTTTTAGTATAACACAACTCTTTATATTTATCAAGAACTTATTTAGATAATTTAGAAAAAGAAAGATAGGGGGTCTATAGACAAATCAGAAAAAGAAAGAGAGCAATCTGTCCGTCCTAAAGTTTGGTAGCTTTTGGATAGTCAAAATGCTCTCTTTTCTATTTTGTTTTCTACTATTTAATTAATTGAACAAACTAATTCAATGTTGCGCCTTGGATAGTTACGCATCTAAACGCGCCTGTGCTTTGCTAAAAACGGTTAGCGCCCGCCCCAAGTCCTCGATTAAACCAGCTTGAAGCCTGCGCTTGTAAGGGCCTCTCGGATTTCGTTTATATGCTCGTAGTTTCTTGTTTCAAGGGTTATACGAAGGAAGCAACCGTTGACATTGATATTTTTGCCTTCGCTGGCGCGCTCGTGGTAAACCGCTATTACGTTGCCACCCTTTTCGGCAATTATGGTTGAAACGTCACGGAGCTGACCAGGCTTGTCGGTAAGCTCGATAAGGAGCTGACAGTTTCTGCCAGACATCACAAGACCACGGCTGATTATACGAGAGAGGATGGTTACATCTATATTTCCGCCAGACAACAGACACACCGTCTTTTTGCCCTCGATGGGAAGTCCCGCAAACATTGCCGCGGCGACAGATGCCGCACCTGCACCCTCGGTGACCAGCTTTTGCTGTTCCATAAGGGCGAGAATTGCCGCCGAAATTTCGTCATCGGTGACGGTGACTATATCGTCCACATATTTGCTGATAAGCTCGTAAGTAAGGCTACCTGCCTTTTTTACGGCGATACCGTCGGCTATGGTATATACAGAGTCGAGGGCACAGATTTTGCCACTCTTATAGGAGTTGTACATCGAGGGGGCACCCGCGGCCTGTACACCGTAGACCTTTACCGAGGGGTTGATAGACTTAAATACCATAGCAATTCCTGCGATAAGTCCGCCACCACCGATAGGCACTATTACAGCATCCAGGTTAGGAAGTTGATCCATTATTTCAAGGGCAATGGTCGCCTGTCCTGCGATAACCTCCTCGTCATCGAAGGGGTGGATAAAGGTATATCCACACTCGTCGCGCAGCTGGAGAGCGCGGGTATAGGCATCGTCATACACACCCGGAACAAGGCAGACCTCGGCTCCATAGCTCTTGGTAGCCTCAACCTTGGAGATAGGTGCGCCGTCAGGCAGGCAGATAACCGCCTTTATACCGTTTTCCTTAGCGGCAAGCGCTACTCCCTGGGCGTGGTTACCCGCCGAACAGGCTATGACTCCCCTTGCGCGTTCTTCCTCGCTAAGAGTGGCCATTTTATAATAAGCACCCCTGAGCTTGAAGGAACCCGTAACCTGTAGGTTCTCGGTTTTAAGGTATAAATCCTTGCCGGGGCAAAGTTTCGGTGCGTGAATTATGTCGGTTTTACGTGCTACCCCTCTTAAGGCGTAGCCGGCTTGATAAACCTTGTCAAGTGTGAGCATTGTATCTCTCCAAATGTATTATTTATTTCTCTAAAACAAGACTGTTTACGAACTGCTCGGCACATCTTGCGCTACGGCTGCCGCGCCTTAGAGCGAAGGCCTCTGCCAAAATGTCAAAGTGCTCGTCGGTGGTTATGCCCTCTCTTTTTGCGAGTTCTCTCGCTATTTCAAGATAGAGCGCCTTTGTGGGCTTTCCAAAGGAAACAACAAGTCCAAATCTCTGGAAGAGCGATAGCGACTCCTCTATTGTATCGTTTCTATGTATCTCTGTGCCTTCCCTATCCTCGAAGCTCTCGCGGACTATGTGCCTGCGATTTGAGGTAGCGTAGATAACCATATT
>JAZSMN010000036.1:0-12167 GCA_045535925.1 Eubacteriales bacterium | reverse complement strand
AAGAGCGAGAGCGACTCCTCGATAGTGTCATTTCTATGCACCTCGTTGCCTTCCCTATCCTCGAAACTCTCCCTCACGATATGTCTGCGATTTGAGGTGGCGTAGATAACCGTGTTATCACTCTTTGCCACGCAAGAGCCTTCAAGAGCCGCCTTCAACAAGGCGAATTGGCTATCGCATCTCTCCAGTGACAGGTCATCTATATATATGATGAATTTAAGCGGATTTTCGCCTATTTTCTCCATCACCCCTTTAAGGAGCGAAATCTTGTCCCTTGGCACCTCGACAAGACGGAGCCCCGCTTCGGCAAAGTGGTTTGCCACCGCCTTTACGGTAGAGGACTTGCCTGTACCTGCGTCACCTACAAGCAGGACATTTTCCGCACTCTTGCCATCTATAAGCGCCTTCGTATTTTTGTATACAGCCGCTCGCTCGCTACTGTAACCCACAAAGTGGGATAGAGTAATCGGGTCGGGGCTCTCCACGGGGTAGAACTCGCCACAATCGTCAATAGAGAACATAGTAGACGTCGAGAAAATACCATATCCGTACTTGTCTATATTCTTTGCCCTCTCTTCATAGAGAGCCGCCATATCCACCTCGTAGGTAGAATATCCCGCGATAAAGGGACAGGGTACTCCCGCCAAAATGTCCTCGCCCTTTAGGGTGCAGACTTTAGCAAAGAGCTCCAGCTCCCTCTTCGCCTGTGCCTCGATATAGGGGTCGACCACCCTACCCGAGGCGCGCGCCTTGATATAGGGGTTTTCGTCGGTGAGGACAAGCTCGGTAATTATGTCGGGGAATGCTCTTTGGTCGCTATATATCTCGCTGACAAAGGCCGAGTATGAAGAGAGGCGCTCGACCACCTCGGTAGCCGAGAGAGCCTCCATAAGGTTAGCCATTATAGGCTTTTTTAAAACCCCGCGGAATACCACACAGGCAGAAAGCCCGAGGTATAATTCGTTAGTCATAGCTTTATCCTAACTGTTCAATGATTTTTTCAGTAATTTCTGTTGTAGTGAGGTAGCTTTCACCGTGTGAAAGGTCGGCGGTCCTATAGCCTGCCTCGAGCACTCTGTCCACAGCGCTGACAATAGCATCTGACTCCTCTTTTAGGTCGAAGGAGTAAAGGAGCATCATTGCCGCAGAGAGTATGGTGGCTATGGGGTTTGCCTTGTTCTGTCCCGCTATGTCGGGGGCAGAGCCGTGTATAGGCTCGTAAAGACCACGAGTGCCCTCGCCCAAAGAAGCGGAGGGGAGCATACCTATCGAGCCTGTTATCTGCGATGCCTCGTCCGAGAGTATATCGCCAAACATATTTGTTGTAACAATAACGTCAAACTGTGCAGGATTGCGGACAAGCTGCATAGCCGCATTGTCAACAAGCATATCGGTGCAGGTAATGTCGGGGTAGTCGGCCGCCATTTCGTGGAATATCCTTCTCCAAAGCCTGGAGGTTTCAAGGACATTCGCCTTGTCGATGCTTACCACTCTACCCTGTCTTTTTCTCGCCGATTCAAGAGCAACCTTGATGATTCGCTCTATCTCCATACGGCTGTAAGACTCGGTATCGTAGGCCTCCTCGCCGTACCTTCCCTCTCGCATTCCGCGCTCGCCAAAGTAAATGCCACCAGTCAGCTCGCGCACTATCATAATGTCAAAGCCACGGGCTACAATATCCTCTCTAAGGGGGCATTCGCCCTTTAGTGCAGGGTAAAGCTTGGCAGGGCGAAGATTGGTGTAAAGACCCATTGCCGCGCGAATGCCGAGCAGTGCCTTTTCAGGACGGAGATTGCCAGGCAGATTATCCCATTTCGGTCCACCCACCGCACCGAGCAGTACGCTATCCGAATTTAGACAGCCGTCGACAGTCGCCTCGGGAAGTGGCTCGCCCTGATTGTCTATTGCCACACCACCTATATCGTAGGACTCAAAGAGAAATTTGTGTCCATACTTTTTTCCAATTGTTTCTAAAACCTTTTTGGCAGAGCCCACTATTTCAGGCCCTATGCCGTCACCCGGAAGCAGGGCTATTCTATATTCCATAATGCCTCCTTAATCTATCTGTCCCTCTTTGACCGCCTCAACGAGTCCACCGGCAGAGATGATACGCTGGATAAACTCGGGGAAGGGCTGGGTCTTAAAGGACGCACCTGTGGTGCGATTGTATATTACTCCGTTATCGAGGTCTGCCTCGACATTGTCACCGTCCCTTATTCCGTCCACTGCCTCAGGGCACTCGACAATAGCAAGACCGATGTTTATAGAATTGCGATAAAAAATTCGAGCAAAGCTCCTTGCAATAACCAGAGAAATGCCGCTCTCCTTAATAGCAATAGGTGCGTGCTCACGGGAAGAGCCGCAACCGAAGTTTGTGCCGCCGACCATAATATCGCCAGGATTTACTCTGGTCACGAAGGTGGCATCCAAATCCTCCATACAGTGCGAAGCAAGCTCCTTTTTGTCAATGGTGTTAAGGTATCTTGCGGGGATTATTACGTCGGTGTCAACATTGTCACCATACTTTATAACTGTGCCTAAATACTTCATTTCTACCTCCTTAACCCAGGAAAACTTCACACGGGTCGGCTATTTTGCCCATAACCGCAGATGCCGCCGCTAGCGCAGGGCTCGCAAGATAGACCTCGCTTGAGGTATGACCCATTCTGCCGACAAAGTTGCGGTTGGTGGTTGCTACTGCTCTCTCGCCCGCGGCAAGAATGCCAATATGTCCACCAAGGCAGGGGCCACAGGTGGGTGTGGAAACCACGCATCCAGCCTCGATAAATATCTTTACAAGGCCGTTTTCCACCGCACGAAGGTATATATCCTGGGTGGCAGGAATTATTATAGCGCGCACGCCATCACATACCTTTTTGCCACGGAGAATCTCTGCCGCCTCCTCAAGGTCCTTGTAGTGACCGTTGGTGCAGGAGCCTATTACCACCTGGTCTATTCTGATATCGCCTATCTCGTCGAAGGTGTGAGTGTTTTCGGGCAGGTGGGGGAATGCCACTGTAGACTTGATAGTAGAGAGGTCTATCTCATAAACCTGGTCATACTCGGCATCCTCGTCGGCTGTAAATATGGCACTCTGTCTTGTGGAGCGCTCGTTTACATAAGCGAGAGTTTCTTCGTCCACCTCAAAAATACCGTTTTTCGCACCAGCCTCGATAGCCATATTTGCCATAGTAAGTCTGTCATAAACCGAGAGCGAACGCACACCCTCGCCAACAAACTCCATAGACTTGTACAGCGCGCCGTCTACACCTATCATACCGATGATATGAAGTATCACATCCTTGCCGGATACGAACCTCGAGAGTCTGCCCTTAAGGACAAACTTTATAGCCGAGGGAACCTTGAACCAGGCCTTGCCTGTCGCCATAGCACAGGCCATATCCGTGCTTCCTACTCCTGTCGAAAAAGCACCCAAAGCGCCGTAGGTACAGGTGTGCGAGTCGGCACCGATAACCACATCCCCAGGGATAACCAAGCCCTTTTCGGGCAACAGTGCGTGCTCGATACCCATACTACCCACATCGTAGAAGTGTACTACCTCTTTTTCCTTGCAGAAATCACGGCACATCTGGCACTGGGTAGCCGCCTTGATATCCTTGTTAGGAGCAAAGTGGTCCATTACCATTGTGACCTTTTCCTTGTCGTATACCTCTTCCCTGCCAATGCGCTCAAATTCACGTATAGCAACAGGCGAGGTTATATCATTGCCAAGAACCCTGTCCACGTCGACAAGTACAAGCTGTCCTGCTTCCACTCTGTCAAGGTGGGCGTGGCTGGCAAGTAACTTTTGTGTCATTGTCATAGACATATCCTTGTCCTCCCTTGAATCCTTATGTCAAAAACTAATTTATCTGTTTATAATTGCGCCCTTATCTGCAGAGCTTACCATCATAGAGTAGCGCTTAAGATATCCTGTGATGCCCTCTTTTTTCATTATAGGCATCTCGGCCTTTCTCTTCTCTATCTCCTCTTCGTCAACGAGAAGCTCTATATGGTAGGCGGGGATATCAATAGATATCATATCTCCGTCCTTGACGTATGCTATAAGACCGCCGCTAACCGCCTCGGGGGATACGTGTCCTATGGATGCGCCTCTTGTCGCGCCAGAGAATCTACCGTCGGTGATAAGTGCAACATCCTTGTCAAGTCCCATACCAGCAATAGCCGAGGTGGGAGAGAGCATCTCTCTCATACCCGGACCACCAGCAGGACCCTCGTAGCGGATAACCACCACGTCACCCTTGACAATCTTGCCATTGTATATAGCGGCAATAGCCTCCTCCTCGGAGTTGTAAACCTTGGCGGGGCCTGTATGTACGAGCATCTCGGGAGCGACCGCACTACGCTTTACAACACAGCCGTCGGGGGCGAGGTTTCCGCGAAGGACGGCGATGCCACCAGTCTGGCTGTAGGGGTTGTCTATGGGTCTGATAACCTCGGGGTCTATGACGGACGCGCCAGCAATATTCTCGGCAAGGGTCGAGCCTGTACAGGTCATCGCCTCGCCGTCGATAAGTCCCTTTTCATAGAGCGACGCGAGCACCGCATATACACCGCCCGCCATATAGAGGTCCTCCATATAGGTAGGTCCTGCGGGGGCGAGGTGGCAGAGGTTGGGGGTCTTTTCGCTGATTTCGTTTACCATGTCAAGGTCAAAGTCCACGCCGCACTCGTTTGCGATAGCGGGCAGGTGGAGCATACTGTTGGTCGAGCATCCAAGCGCCATATCGGCGGTCACGGCGTTTCTTATCGCCTTTTCGGTCATTATATCCCTTGGGCGAATATTCTTCCTAACAAGCTCCATAACCTGCATACCTGCGTGCTTTGCAAGCTCAATTCTCGCAGAGTAAACCGCAGGGATAGTGCCATTGCCCGAAAGACCCATACCAAGAGCCTCGGTAAGGCAGTTCATAGAGTTTGCTGTGTACATTCCCGAGCAGGAGCCACAGGTGGGGCAAGCCTTGTTCTCAAACTCGCAAAGCTTTGCCTCGTCTATAAGCCCTGCCTTGTAAGCGCCGACCGCCTCAAACATAGCCGACAGACTTCTCTTCTTTCCATCCACACGTCCTGCGAGCATAGGGCCGCCGCTAACGAATATTGTGGGAATATTGAGTCTTGCCGCCGCCATAAGAAGTCCCGGCACGTTTTTGTCACAGTTGGGTATCATAACGAGTCCGTCAAAGCCGTGAGCCATTACCATAGCCTCGGTAGAGTCGGCAATAAGGTCCCTTGTGACAAGAGAGTATTTCATTCCTGTATGTCCCATAGCAATACCGTCACAGACCGCAATAGCGGGGAATACGATAGGTGTTCCCCCTGCCATCGCAACACCAAGGCGGACCGCCTCGGTGATTTTGTCAAGGTGCATGTGTCCGGGGACAATCTCGTTGTAGGAGGATACGATACCTATCAAGGGACGGGACATCTCCTCCTCGGTCAGGCCAAGGGCCTTGTATAATGAACGGTGAGGTGCGTTATGCGCACCGTCAACTATTCTATCCTTTACCATAGGTTTCACCCCTTAATTGTTTATAAACTTTTCCTCGTCTGCCCAGCTGTAAAGAGCACGGATTTCCTTACCTACTACCTCGGAGGGGTGCTCTGCAGCCTTTCTGCGCATTGCGCCAAAGTGTACCTGGGAGCCTGCGTCGGACATATCAAGAAGGAAGTCCTTTGCAAAGGTGCCGTCCTGAATGTCGGCAAGAACCTTCTTCATAGCTGCCTTGGTAGCCTCGGTAATAATCTTGGGTCCTGTGATATAGTCGCCGTACTCTGCGGTGTTGGAGATAGAATATCTCATTCCCTCAAAGCCACTCTGGTAGATAAGGTCAACTATAAGCTTCATCTCGTGGATGCACTCGAAGTATGCATTTCTTGCATCGTAGCCAGCCTCGGTAAGAGTCTCAAAGCCTGCCTGCATAAGTGCGCAAACACCTCCGCAAAGAACTGCCTGCTCGCCGAAGAGGTCGGTCTCGGTCTCGGTGCGGAAGGTGGTCTCAAGAACACCTGCACGAGCGCCACCAATACCAAGAGCATATGCAAGACCGATTTCAAGAGCGTCACCGGTAGCATCCTGATGTACAGCTATAAGACAAGGAACGCCCTTGCCTACCTGATACTCGCTGCGGACGGTGTGACCGGGGCCCTTGGGAGCAACCATGATAACGTTTACATTCTTGGGGGGCTTGATGCAGCCATAGTGAATGTTAAAGCCGTGTGCAAAGGCGAGAGTCTTGCCCTCGGTGAGGTTGGGCTCGATGGACTCACGATAGAGCTTTGCCTGCTTTTCGTCATTTATAAGAATCATAATAAGGTCAGCGCACTTTGCAGCATCAGCGGCGGTCATAACCTTAAGGCCTGCCTTCTCTGCCTTTTCCCAGCTCTTGCTTCCTACGTAAAGACCTACAACTACGTCAACACCCGAATCACGGAGGTTAAGCGCGTGGGCGTGTCCCTGGGAGCCGTATCCGATAATTGCAACAGTCTTGCCGTTAAGCTTGGAAAGATCGCAGTCCTGCTGATAGAAAATTCTTGCATTTGTACTCATTGTTTTGTTCTCCTTTTGGTCGTATTAACCTTGAAATTTATTTTATTTTAAATTTTCCTTTGATTTTTGCCCGCATACTCGGGCTGTCTATCCATGGGGATAGTATTATTCACCAGCGAGAAGGGTGTGTGTTCCCCTGTCAAGAGCGACTATACCTGTACGGCACATTTCTATAATGCCATAGGGCTTCATAAGGTCGATGAAGGCATCAATCTTTGTGGGGTCGCCTGTGACCTCTATGCACATTGAATCCGCCGAGTAGTCGATAACCGAGGCACGAAATACCTTGGTCGCGTCGAGGATATCTGCCCTCGTTTCTCTGGTATGTACCACCTTCATAAGCATTAGCTCTCTCTTTATGGAGTCGTCCTGAAGCACATCCACCTTTTTGACATTGTAGAGCTTTCTTATTTGGTTGATAAGCTGTTCCTTTGCGTAACCGTCACCGCTTAAGCTAATGGTGATTCTCGAATATTCGGGACTTTCGGTTTCGCCAACAGTCAATGTATCAATGTTGAAGCCGCGCCTTGTGAACATGCTTGTTACACGTGTCAAAACACCAAACTTGTTGTCAACATATATAGCTATAACAAAAGGATTTTTCTTTATCACTCTTCTTCTCCTTCCTCTATCCCTGTGATGATATCATCTATCGAGCCTCCGGGAGGAAGCATCGGCAAAACGAATTCATCAGAATCAATATAAGTGTCTATTACAACGGTTGTATTAGATTCGAGTGCCTTGCCAAAAGCATCCTCAAACTCTTCGATGCTTGTAGCGCGATATCCCACAGCACCAAAGGCCTCGGCAAGTTTGACAAAGTCGGTCTTTCGGCCTCCTAAAATCGTGTTGGAATACCTCTTTCCAAAGAAGAGAGTCTGCCACTGGCGAACCATACCGAGCACACCATTGTTCATCAAAACTATGACAATGGGTATGTCGTGGGATACTGCGGTGGCAAGCTCGGTGAGGTTCATACCAAAGCTTCCGTCACCGGTTATAAGCACGGTGGTGTCCGAGGTAGCAACCCTCGCACCTATAGCGGCACCAAGACCAAATCCCATAGTTCCAAGTCCACCCGAGGAAACAAATCGACGGGTATTGTCAAACCTGACATATTGGGCAGTCCACATCTGGTGCTGGCCCACATCGGTGGCTATGATAGTGTTTTTTGGCTTTAGACGATTTATAACCTCAAGGACCATTTTTGGAGTCATCCTACACTTTGCGGCAGCTTCTATCCTGCGCTGCTGCTCGACTTCCTCTGCCTTCAATCCCTCGACCATCTCGTTCCATTTTGGGTTGGTCCTTGGCAAAGCAGCCTCGGCAATCCTGCGGAAGGAATACTCAACGTCACCAACAACACCGAGGTCAACTACAACGTTTTTGTTTATCTCGGCAAAATCAGGGTCAAGCTGAATGATTTTACTATTTTTTGCAAACTTTGCGACATTTCCTGTGGCTCTGTCGCTAAATCGAACACCAATACCTATAATAAGGTCGGCATTGTTCTGTGCTAGGCTTGATGCGTAGTGGCCGTGCATTCCCTGCATACCAAGAAATCTATCTTGTCCGTCGGGAATCGCAGAAAGTCCCATAAACGAACAACCTATGTAGGCATCAATCTTCTCGGCAAATTTGACAATCTCCTTGCCAAGTCCAAGACCTGCCGCTCCTCCTCCGATATAGATATAGGGACGTTTTGACTCGTTTACAAGCTTTATGGCCTCAAGAATAACTTCCTCATCCGCATGAGGCAAGGGCTTCTTAGAGGAGGGCGAACGTTCCGCATACTCATAGGTCGCGGTCTGCACGTCCTTTGGAACATCGACGAGGACAGGACCGGGTCTGCCCGACTTCGCTATGGCAAAAGCCTCGTGAATACAGTCTGCCAAATCCTCAATTTTATTTACAAAATAATTATGCTTTGTTATTGGGAGGGTGATACCTGTTATATCAATCTCCTGGAAGGCATCCTTACCTATCAATGAGCAAGGAACGTTTCCGGTAATCGCAACCATTGGAATAGAGTCGAGCATAGCCGTCGCAATTCCTGTTACCAAATTCGTCGCACCAGGGCCAGAGGTAGCAATACAAACGCCGACCTTTCCCGTCGCCCTCGAATATCCGTCGGCGGCGTGGGCCGCACCCTGCTCGTGGGCGGTAAGTATATGATTTATCTCGTCCCTGTACTTATAAATAGCGTCATAGACGTTTATAACCTGACCACCCGGGTATCCAAAAACATCGGTAACGCCCTCGTCAATAAGACAGCGGACAATTATCTCTGCTCCTGTAAGTTTCATTTTTCTCCTCCTTCAGTTTCATTTTGAAGCGCCTTGTTTATCGCACTGAGCAGTGCTTTTACAGAGGACACTCCTATATCCGTATCGACTCCGCAGCCCCAGTACACCTTGCCGTCAAGACAGATGCTCACATAAGAGGCCGCCTTTGCATCGGTGCTCTCATTAAGGGCGTGCTGTGTGTAACTTTGTAAAGTAAAGTTTATATTTAATATGTTATGAATTGCCTTGCTCATACAGTCTAGACGGCCATTTCCCTCGGCACGGGTCGATGCTTCGCCATTTCCTGTGGAAAGTTTGATGCTTGCGACAAGCTGTCCGTCATCGATAGGTAGATAGCGCTCGTTGACAATGCTGAGAGGGGTTTTGATATTAACGAAATCACGAAGGAATATGTCGCGAACCTCGGGGGGCATAAGCTCCCTGTGTTCTCTGTCGGAAATACCCTTTACGTGATAGCCAAAGCACTCGCGCATCTTGGGTGGGAGTACAAAACCGTACTGTGTTTCAAGAATATAACCAATTCCGCCCTTACCCGACTGGGAATTGATACGAATGACGTCCGCCTCATACACTCGGCCAAGGTCGGTGGGGTCAATGGGCAGATAAGGAACGGTCCAGGCAATATCTTTGCCCTCGCGGAATTTCATACCCTTTGCAATAGCATCCTGGTGAGAGCCGGAGAAAGCGGCAAAGACAAGCTGACCGCTGTAAGGCTGTCTTTCATAGACTCGCATTCTCGACACTCTCTCGTAGACCTCGGTTATTTCGGGCAGATTAGAGAAGTCGAGCCCGGGGTCGATACCCTGAGAATAGAGGTTGAGAGCCAGGGTGATTATATCCACGTTTCCTGTTCTCTCGCCATTGCCAAAGAGTGTTCCCTCTATTCTATCGCCGCCTGCCAAAAGTCCCATTTCGCTGTCCGCCACCGCACATCCACGGTCGTTGTGGGGGTGGAGGGATATAATGACATTCTCGCGGAAGAGGAGATTTTTGTGCATAAACTCTACCTGGTTTGCATAGACGTGGGGCATCGAGTGTGACACCGTAACAGGCAGGTTGATGATAGCCTTATTATCTTCGTCGGGCTGCCAAATGGAGAGCACCTCGTTGCAAATCTCCAGGGCAAACTCCGGCTCGGTGCCGGTAAAGCTCTCGGGCGAATACTCGAAGGTGATTTTGCCCTCGGCCTTCGCCTTATACTCGAGGCAAAGACGCGCGCCAAAGGTGGCAATGTCTATAATCTCCTCCTTCGAGCGACGGAAGACCTGCTCTCTCTGTGCCACGGAGGTAGAATTATAAAGATGCACTACCGCACTTTTTGCCCCTCTAATAGCATCAAAGGTCTTGGCAATTATATGCTCTCTGGACTGGGTGAGCACCTGGATAGTAACGTCGTCGGGTATAAGATTATCCTCGATAATTCTACGGCAAAACTCGTACTCGGTGTCGCTCGCCGCAGGGAAGCCGACCTCTATCTCCTTAAAACCAACCTTGCAAAGCAGCCCAAAAAACTCGAGCTTTTCCTCAAGGCTCATAGGAATAATAAGCGCCTGATTTCCATCTCTCAAATCCACACTGCACCATCTCGGTGGCTTTTCTATATAGTTCTTTTTTGTCCACTCCATTTCCACGCCTACGGCTGGGAAAAACTGCAGACCATATTTATTGTAACCTTGCATAAATAATCCTCGCTTGCATAACCTCGATGTAAACAATTGTTTACATCGTCAAATAAAATACCCAAAACACTACACGGGGTGCGGTGTTTTGGGCAAAAATCAAATATTTTCAATCCATCCGAATTCGTCGGGAAGTGTGCCCCACTGGATACCCGTCAGGATATCATAGAGCTTTTTGGTAACCTCACCGATTTTTTCATCACCTATGATGTATTCGGTTCCACTGATCATAAGTCTGCCGATAGGAGAAACAACCGCTGCCGTTCCCGTTCCCCAGGCCTCCTCGAGTTTGCCGCTCTTGATAGCTTCAAGCAACTCGTCGACCGAGAATAGTCGCTCGCTCACCTTGTATCCCAGGCTCTCTAATACCTCGATACAGGACTTGCGAGTGATACCGGGAAGTATCGAGCCTGTGAGTGCGGGGGTGATAATCTCACCATCCACCTTGAACATTACGTTCATCGCACCGACCTCTTCGATATACTTTCTCTCTACACCGTCAAGCCAAAGAACCTGAGAATAGCCAAGCTTATTAGCCCTCTCTCCCGCCCTGGTCGATGCGGCATAGTTTCCACCACATTTGGTGTACCCTGTACCACCACGAACAGTACGGACGTCCTCGGTTTCTATCATAATCTTTACTGGATTTATACCCTCTTTGTAATAGCTTCCAACAGGGGAGGCTATA
Source organism: Eubacteriales bacterium (assembly GCA_045535925.1). GTDB lineage: Bacteria > Bacillota > Clostridia > Oscillospirales > CAG-272 > UBA1740. Next base: position 926 of record JAZSMN010000036.1, on the reverse strand, counting down.
AGCATAAACACCGCATTTGATACTGTGTGTACTCCCAAAGTTGCATCATTACCAAAGGTGTAGGGCCTTAGGTAAAGCGAGGTGCCAAAGGAGTGGGGCACCCAACGTTCTTCGTGCTTTACGAAGGTCTTTAGGATATTCAGGAATAGCTCCTCGTCTATTTCGGGCAGGCACATACGCTCTGCCGAACGGTTCATTCTCTTGATATTTTCTATGGGTCTAAATAGTCGGACATCGCCATTTGCTGTTCGATAAGCCTTTAGTCCCTCAAAAATCTCCGCACCGTAGTGTAGGACGGTAGAAGCAGGGTGAAGACTAATGTTGCCAAAGGGGACAATTCGTGCATTGTGCCAGCCCTTGCCTGCCTCGTAGTCCATTACAAACATATGATCGGTAAAATACTTGCCAAAGCCAAGCACACCATCCTCGGGAATCTCCTTAAGATTCTCGCTCTCTATAATGCTTATCTCGAAATCTGCTTTCATACCGTTTTTCCTCTTAAAATATTTCTGAATTAGTTTTATATAATTTGCACAAAATAAAATATTATTATAATAAATGATTTTTTATGATACCATAAATAACACCCATTGTCAATATATTATGCCCTATTATAAAGTATTTTTTTAGTGCAATTCCATTTTTTTCACCACTAAAATAACCAGCATTTCTTTATTTTCTAAAAATCCTTATTTTTTATTGACAAGGGCAAAAAAATATGGTATCATATAATGCTAGAGGGTGTTTTTAGGACTAACCCTGAGCGAAATGCCCTTTTGAGTTAGCTACTCTCGACAGGTGAGCTTTTTGCATCAAAGAGAGGCTAAAAATTGAATAGTAAATTACAATCCACAAGGCTGTAACGGAATATCTCGTCCCTAACGAGTATACCCACACTCGTCACTGGTGAGCAAGCTCCCCGATGA